>JBKJQC010000599.1:0-8771 GCA_046593995.1 Polyangiales bacterium | reverse complement strand
GCGCGCGGCAGCACTTCACGGACCTCCGTGCCTCCGCGCCTCCGTGTTCAATCCGAGCGTTCGAGAATCACGCTCGGTCATTTAGAGTCGAGAGCCCGAGCGGAGGCGGGTGCGAGCGGAGCCGGAGGCGGGTGCGCTCTCGTCTCGTCTGGGGCTCTCGACTCTCGACTCTTGACCTCTCGACTGACGACTGACGACCAGCGGCGACAGCGATGACCATCGGCAACAGCGAGGATGCGGGAGGAGTTCTCTTTCGCCATTCGAGCGGGTAGGGTGCCTCGCATGCGTGGGACCCTCCGCTTCGCGCTCGCGTGCTTTTCAGGATCGTTGCTCGTCGCAGCCTGCAGCGGAGCGCCGAAGCCTCCTCCCTGCGAGGGGTGCGCTCCCTGGATGCCGGCGCCGATCCCTCGGCCGGAGGCGAGCGCGTCTGCGAGCACGTCTGCGAGCGTCACCCAGGCGCCGGTCGCCGCCCCGATCTACTCGATCGAGCAGCTCCTGAAGGTGCGTCGATCGAACACGCCGCGCGCCGTGGACGACGACGCGTTCCTCTACCTCTACGACGCGCCCGGCACCTCGCAGCTCCACGTCGCCGCAAAGGCCGGCGACGCGCCGAAGCAGCTCACGTCGTACCCCGATCGGGTGTCGTCGCTGCGCATCGCGCCGGGGGCGAAGCAGGCCGTCTTCCTCAAGGACCAGGGGGGCGACGAGAACGATCAGATCTATCGGATTGATCTGCCGAGCGGCGAGCCCGTGGCGCTGACCAACGATCCCAAGACGAAGCACACGCTGCCGGCGTTCGACGCGAACGCGAAGCGCATCGTCTACACCTCGAGCGCGCGCAACGGAAAGGACATGGACCTCTACGTCCGCGCCTTCCCGGGCGACGCGTACAAGGAGGGACAGAAGGCGGACATGCCCGCCGTCCAGCTCGAGGGCAACTGGACGGTGAGCGACGTCCAGGGCGACCGCGTTCTCGCGATCGAGGCACGGTCGAACGTCGATCAGGATCTCTGGATCCTCGACCTGAAGACCAAGCAGAAGAAGCTCCTCACGAAGCACGAAGCGGACGAGCGCTGGGAGAACCCGCGGTTCTCACGCGACGCGAAGTCCGTGTTCGCGCTCACCGACTCCGGTCGCGAGTTCGTCGGGCTCGTCGCGATCGATCTCGCGACCTCGGCCAAGACGGCAATCCTCACGGAGGAGCACGACGTGGTGTCGCTCTCGATGCCGCGCTCGGCCGGGCCCGCCAAGAAGGGTGATCCGGCGGACGTCGCGGTGATCGTGCTCAACGTCGACGGCATCGAGACGCTCGCCGTGCTCACGCTCGACGCGAAGCGGAAGATCGAGAAGCGGCTCGACACCAAGGTCTCGGGCGTGATCGGCGCGGTCGACGTCTCCCCTTCCGGCAAGACGGCGTTCGTCGCCTTCGAGACCTCGACGCGTCCCGCCGAGGTCTATCGGCTCGATCTCGCGAGCGGCGAGGCGAAGCGCGCGACGACGTCGGATCACGCCGGCATCGACGAGGCGAAGCTCGTCCCCGATCGACTGTTCTCCTTCGAGTCCTCGGACAAGAAGACGATCTCGTATTTCCTCTGGGGCGATCCGAAGGCCGCGAAGCTCCCCGCCGTCATCGAGATCCACGGTGGCCCCGAGGCGCAGGCGCAGCCCTGGTTCTCCGGCGTGCGGCAGTACCTCGCGCTCGCCGGCTACGTCGTCGTCGCGCCCAACGTGCGCGGCTCCATCGGGTACGGCAAGTCGTTCGCCCACCTCGACGACAAGGAGAAGCGCGAGGACTCCGTGCGCGACCTCAGCGAGCTCGGGAAGCACCTCGGCGCGCTCCCGGAGATCGATCCCAAGCGCATCGCGCTCTACGGCGGCTCGTACGGCGGCTACATGGTGCTCGCCGGGCTCACGCTCTATCCCGACCAGTGGGCCGCAGGCGTCGACGTCGTCGGCATCGCGAACTTCCGCACGTTCCTCGAACAGACCAAGCCTTATCGTCGCGCACTCCGCGAAGCCGAGTACGGCGCGCTCGCGAAGGACGGCGAGATGCTCGACAAGATCAGCCCCATCCACAAGGTCGACAAGATCCGTGCGCCGTTGATGGTGATCCACGGCACGAACGATCCGCGCGTCCCCATCGGCGAGGCGAAGCAGATCGCCGCCGCCCTCGAGAAGCGCGGTCTGCCGGTGTCACTCATGACCTTCGACGACGAGGGGCACGGCCTCTCGAAGCTGAAGAACCGCCTCGTCGCGTACCCGGCGATGGTGCAGTTCCTCGACAAACACCTGAAGAAATAGCGCGAATGCGGACACGCGCGCGCATCACTTCACGATGATGACGCCGATGCGGGCCGTCGGTCTCACGAGGAGCGGGTTCGTGCCCTTGGCCGACGCGCAGTCGAGCTGCAGCGTGTAGGTCACGTTGAGATCGTAGGTGCCCGCCGCGCCAGGGGCCTGCAGGCCGATCGTGCCGGTGCCCTTCAAGCCGCTCGTGCCGTAGTTGCCCGGGGAGCCGTTGTACATGCAGGCCGCCTCGACGTCGCCGACCCCGTAGACCAGCTGCATCCCGCACGCAGGGCACGAAGTTCCCGTCCACGCCTCGAACGCGGCCGTGCCGCTCACCGTGGCGTTCGGCGCGACGACTACGACCGGGCCGCTGCCGTTGAGATTCGTCCGCTCCAGGATGAACCCATAGTTCGCGCGACCCGCCGTATCGATGTTGGCGACGAAGGACTTCGCCGTCTCGCGCGCGCCGTTGTCTGCGTACCAGCGGATCGTCGTTCCGGTGGCGAGCCCGACGAGGTCCGCGGGCGCGGCCCTGCTCGCGGACGTCGGTCCCGGCGCCGAGCCGTCGAGCGTGTAGAAGATCTTCGCCGGACCTTCGCTGTCGATGGTCCACGTGATGGCGCGCGCCCACGCTGTTCCGAACGCGTAGTCGCCGGGCGAGAGGAAGGAGCGCGTCGCGGTGACCGTCGTGACGCACGTCCCGGCGTTGCAGATCTGTCCCGCAGCGCAGGCGCCGGTCAGACATTTCGTGCCGCAGCCGTCGTCGGCGCCGCAGCTCGTGCAGCTCGGGGTGCACGCGGAGCCCATGTCGGGCGGCGGCAACGTGTCTGCGCCGACCGGGGCGTCGGGCGGTTCGGTGTCGCCCGGAGCCGCGTCCTCCTCGGCGTCGGGCACCGCGTCCTCGTCGACGATCGCGTCCTCGCCGGCGTCCTCGACGATCCCTTCGTCGAATTCTCCTTCTACGTCGTCGAGGCCCCCATCGCGTCGCGGCGCGGTCGGCTCGTCGTTCGAACCGCCGGTCACGCAACCCGTCGCGCACGAGGCGACGAGCCACGCAGAGATCACGATCGCGGCTGCGCGACGCACGATCGGGAGCGTAGCACGCGAGGATCGCGCATCACGCCCGTCACACGCGTGAGACGGTCGGCCTCGGACCAGGGCGATGGCGTCAGTGCGCCGCGGCGCTCCGGGAGCGCGGCCGAGCGTTCCACAGCCTTAGCGCCAGCGCGAAGCCGACGACCGTCGCCGGCAGCATGACGAGGGGCCACGGGCTCCAGTTGGCCGCGACCTTCGCGTTCGCGCCTTCCGGCAGCACTTTCGCGAGGATGAGGGAGACCGCTCCGGTGCCGAGGTACACGAGGCCGTCGATGATCCCGACGGCGACGCCGACGTTCTTCTTGCCGCCGAAATCCATGCTCGCGGTGCCCGACAGCATGCCGTGGACACCGATGATGCACAGGCTCATCAAGACCACGATCCATCCGACGACCGGCGTGGTGATCGCCGCGAACGTCAGTCCGGCAAAGACGATCAGCGCGCCGTAGAGGAACGCGGCGACCGGACCGCGTCGGGAGCCGAAGACGCGATCGCTGATCAGGCCGGCGACGATGCCGCCCGTGATCCCCGCCACGCAGAGGAGCATGCCCCAGTGCTTGTAGACCCAGGTCGACGAGCCGGTCGCCTTCGCGAAGATCGGGAAGAACTGCATGATCGCGTTGCGGACGTAGCCGCTGCAGAACTCGACGAGCGCGATGGTCACGATGACCGGGTCGGTGATCATGCGCCTGCCCACGGCGAGGACGCCGAGCCGCGGACCGTCGTCGCCGCTCGAAGCGTCGCCGGGATCGAAGTCGGTGAGACCGGCCTCACCGGGCGTGTCGCGCACCCAAATCCAGTCGATCACGAAGAACCCCATCAGGATCGCCGAAGGCACGAAGAACACCCACCACACCGGCGCACGCTCCACGATCATGCGCCCCCAGTCGTAGGCGAAGTAGATCCCGAGCGAGATGAGGATGCCGAAGATCCCGCCGAAGGTGCCGCGCTCTCGGAGGTGGAACCACGCGGCGTTCACCTTCACGATCGAGACGGCGCCGAACGACTGGAAGTACATGTTCAGCGCGTAGAGGAGCGTGAACGTCGGGACGAGCGGGACGTTCAGGTTCAGCTTCAGCACGAGCCCCATCAAGATGTTCACGACCGCGACGCCCGAGGCCGATGCGAGGATCGTCGCGCGCCCGCCGTAGCGATCGGCGAGCGGGCCGTTCAAGAGGAACGAGAGGCCGTAGACGATCGCGCCGATGCCGAAGATGTGGCCGAACTCCTCGGTGGTCATGCGTGCGCCGAGCGCGTTCTTGGCGACGCTGAGGTTGTAGCGCCCCATGTAGAGGAACGCGTACGTGAGACCGACCGGGAACCAGTTGCGGAAGCGACGCTCGAGGAACGCGTGCGAGTGTCCGAGGTCGACGTGCGGCAGGCGCCGCACGAGGAGGACCATCACGACGAGCAGGACGACGATCGGGAGCAGCTCGGAGAGCCAGGACGGCAGCATGCGCGGCCGCAGTGTCTCCGGTCCTCCCTCGACGGTCTAGCGGCGTGAGAGGGTCGATGGGTCGATGGGTCGATGGGTCGATGGGGATCGAGCCCACCGCGCCGCGTCGCCGCTCTCGTCTCGTCTCGACCTATCGACTATCGACCTATCGACCCATCGACCTTCAGGGGATGCACAGCAGCTTGTTCTCGATGACGACCGGCTTCGGACGGGTGGTGCTCGTGACCTCCACCGCCTGGCCGCCGAGGAGCTTCACGCGCACGATGAAGCCCGTGGGCTTGCCTTCGATCGTGAGCACCCCGCCGGCCTCGGGGCAGGCTCGCTTCTCGCCGCAGCGACGGTATCCGGCCCACGTGCTGGAGAAGCTGCGCGTTCCAACGGCATCGAGCAGCGTCGTGGTCGCCGTGCCGTCGAGAGCGACGCAGCCACCCTCGAGCAGCAACAGATCGTACGTCGAGCTGTGGGTCACGCGCTTCCCGACGAGTGTCGCCTCGTGCGTGCCGCTCCACGCGATCTTCCGCGTGCTGCCGATGAACGACAGCGTGGCGGTCGCCTTGAAGTCGACGGCCGCCGAGCGGACGTTCGGCCCTTCGAGCTTCTCGATCGTGAGGTTCTCGGACTGATAGTCGATCTGGAGGCCCGCAGCGTTCGTCGTATAGGTGATCACCAGCGTCCCGGTGAGACCGGTGATCCCGAACCGACCGCCGCAGTCGGCGAACGTCCAGCGGACGACGTTCGCCGCGCGCACCGTCGTCACGCACGACGTCGGGAAGAACAGGGTGGTGCGACCGGTCTCGCTGACCGTGGCAGCCAGCTCGGACGTCGCGATGTTCTCCCGGGACTGCAGCGCGGCGACCGGGATCGCGATCAAGGACGACGCGCCGTCCCCTGCGCGGGTGCCCTCGTCTCCGTCGGCGATGAGCGCGTCCTCGTCCTTCCCGAGCTCGGGAGCGCGCGGCGGGTTGCCGACGCCGGTGCTGTCGCACGCGAGGTGGCCGAGCGTGCAGCAGATGATGGCGAACCGTACGAGAGAGTGTTTCATCGTTCGTCCTCCTCGCCGGGGATGGCCGAGAGGGGAAACCACTGGACGTTGAGCTGGAAGACGACTGTACCGGCGGTGTCTGCGTCGCAGATCTGCGTGAGCTCCTCGCGGAAGCGGTGGATGCGTTGCTTCACGACGGCGGCGGTCTCGGGGCTGACGCACACCGTGAGCGCCGCGAGATCGCGGTGGATTGGCTTCACGGTCTCGATGCTGGCGCTCGCGCGCTCGAGCATCTGGCGATGGTAGTTGCGGCTCGCGAGCGTCGTCACCTGGTGCTCGGTGGTGATCGTAGGCTCACCGCGGACGATCTTCCCCGTCTGATCGTCGCGCACGAGGAGGCCGAGCGAGAGGAGGAGCTTGAGCGCCGCGTCGGCGTCGGCGGGGGAGACCTTCGGCCGCAGGCGCGAGGCGATCCACTTCGCGTTCTCCTGGAAGTCGGCGCGCGCGGCGAGCTCGCGGATGGCGGGGTAGTACCAGTACGAGAGGTAGCGGAAGAGCTCTCCCTCGATGCGGCGCGCGCTCCTGAACCGACGCGACGCAGAGATGCGCTCGAACGCGCGGTTCTTCTCGGCGACGGTGTCGGCCTGGTTGAACGACACGAGATCCGAGAAGAAGGTCGCCGCCTCGCCGGTGAGCCCGAGCGCGTGGACGAACTTGGGGACGGTCTCCGGGCCGAGGTTCCGCTCGCCGTCCATCACGAGCTTGAGGAAGTTCGGCGAGCGCAGCCCGGCGGCGCGCGAGAAGAACCGGTGCGAGAAGACGGGGCGTCGCTGCTTCTCGGACTCGTAGTGCGCGCGGAGGAACGCGCGGTAGTCGAGGTACTCGAAGACGTTGACCGCAGAAGGAGTCCGGGGCGACGGGCGCGCTTGCGTTTGCGCGCGCGCTTTCGGCGCGGGAGCGGCGTCGGGATCCGGTCTCTTGGCGGCCATCGAACCCTTGCAACGTACGTCCGCCGAGGGCTCTGCACCACCGCCGCGGGCGCCTTTGCGTATACCCGTCGTATACGGCAACGGCCCGGAGCGCCCGATTTCGTGGGCATCCGGGGCCGAGGGGACCGCTCAGGGCGCGGACCGGTATGCAGCTAGGGGCACTTGTGGGCGATGCACGCGAGCGCCTCGCTCGGGCACTTCTCGGTCATGCAAGTGCGGCAGGTGTCGGGGCCCTCTTTGCAGGGGGCGGCGCAGTTCTTCTGCAGGCACATGATCTGGGTGACGAACGGGGCCGTCGACGACGCGCACCCTTCGGTCACGCACTTCTGCACGCACGGGCTGATGTCGGCGGGGCGGCCAGGGTCCGACTGATACGGCGGGCAGGCCCGCGCGCACGTCGAGATTTCGCTGCAGGTCGTGGTGCCGCTGCCGACCTCGGACATCCCGTTGCGGCACTGGTTGTCCGCGAGCTCCATCGCCGGGTAGTAGATCGCGCTGAACATGCACATCTCGTCGGTCTCGGCGCTCTGCCCCTGCACGTAGACGTTCTCCGTGTCGTTCGCGTAGTGGCACTCGAAGCGGACGCGCGCGCCGGCCTTCAGCACGAGCGGCCCCGTGAAATTGAGCGGGTGCTCCCAGTCGTCGGTCGTGTAGAACGGCTCGGTCGCGCGCTTGCCCGGCTCGTCGAGGAACGCCTTGTAGAGGACGCCGCGGCGGTGCATGTGCGGTCCCGCACCGAGCACCGTCACGTCCTGCGTGAAGGGGCAGCTCATGTTCGCGGTCGCGATCGACTTCGCGGGCACGTAGATGAAGGGGTTGTAGAAGTTCGTGATGCCGGCGCGGTGCTGCACCGTGGCCTTCGGCACCGTGGTCATCTGCACGTTCACCTTTGCCGCGAGCTGCGTCTTCCCGGCGTTCACGTAGTGCGCCTGGAAGATGAGGATCTCCTCGGACTTGAAGGGGATCGCGACGCCGGCCGGCATCTCGACGGTCTCCTTCGGCACCTGCCCGCCCGCGACGTAGCCGCGCACGTACTTCATGATCCCGCTGCCCTCGAAGCAGTCGACCTGTCCGGAGAGCTCCGGCGGGACCTCGGTGAGGTCGGTGCGGAAGATCAGGTAATGGTGGCTCCCCGGCGTGTACTCGTGCGAGCGGGCGCCGATGAAGATTTCCCCCTCGTCGGACGCCGCGGCCTTCGGCATGCGCACGATCTGGCAGCGGTGGACCTCGGTGCCTGGCTCCACCTTCACGTCCATCGTGAACTTGATCAGATTGGCCTCGCTCGTCGCGGTCTCGGTGCCGGAGTCGGCGGCCGCGCGCGCGGCCGGAGCCTCGCTGGACGTCGAGGAGCAAGCCGAGAGGCAGAGTGCCAGGGGGGCTACGACGAGGAGCGCGCGGAGGGGCGTCATGTGGAAGACGACGATGACGCGCTCGGGACGTTCGGGCAACGCCCCGCTGGTTGCGATTGTGTTGCGAGGGCGCTCGACGGACGTCACGCCAGGTCGAACCCGCGCGAAATCGCGCCGGCCGGCCATCGTGATGGCGGGGGCGAGAACCGGCGGTCGACCGACCGTGATCGCGCCGTCATGGCCGGAGAGGACGACGCGACGGCAGGCGAGGGCGATACCGAGCGTGCGCGTGCGCGATCGCGCGTCTCGGATCCACCGACGGCAGGACCGTCCCGCCGCTGGTATGGTCGTTGCGCAGGGAGCGCCGCCATGCCGCCGATCACCTCGTTCGAAGTCCTCCGCACTGGAATCGTCGGCAGCCTCGCGGTGGTCGCGCTCGGTGCATCGGCCGCGGTCCTCGGGACGAGCGACGCCCGCGCGTGCGGCGTGTTCCAGGAGGAGCGCGCCCCCATGCCGGGCGAGACGCCGTCGGTGGTGACCGATCACCGCATGGTGGTCTCGATCACCCCGACGATGACCACGCTGTGGGACCAGGTCGAGTACGCCGGAGA
>JBKJQC010000537.1:0-7526 GCA_046593995.1 Polyangiales bacterium | reverse complement strand
AGCAGAGCGTCGTCCAACCGCGCTTGGGATCGCCGACGATGTGCGAGACGGCGAGCTTGCCCTCGGGGTGCGCGCCCCAGAGGTTCGCCTGGCGCACCAGGTTGTCGCCGACCGTCGACGTGCGGTTGATCTCTTCCTCGAGGACGCTGCCCAGACCCTTGAGGACGAAGCGGTCCTCCTTGGTGATCTCGGTGCCCTCGGGCATCGTGAGGTCGTTGGTCAGCTTGGTCCAGTTGACATCGGAGGTCAGCACGCGTCCATCGCGATTGATCTCGACGTGAACGACCTCACCCTGCTGCACGCTCTTGAACTTCACGTCGCCGTAGGCCGTCGAGAAGCTGCCCTCGATCTGCGTGTCGGAGACCTTGGTGAGGTTCAGTCCGAGCTGGTGACCACCGGTCGCCTCCTCGCTGGGCGCAGCGCACGCGATGAGCGAGAGCGAGGCGACCGAGGCGAGAGCGAGGAGGGCGAGCGTCTTCATGGGAGAGCACCTAAGCGACTGCCGTGCCACCGTGTTTCCCTCGGATATTTGCATGAGGTGTTCGGCTATTGAACGTTCAGAAACCGAACCCGACCCCGCGCCCGTTCAGAACTTGAACGTCGGTGTCCGTTTACAGCTTGGGCCCGGGTGCCCTTGCCCGGGGGCCTCAGGTTGGCGCTCTGCGCCTCGCACTTCGCGTGCGGATCGCAGCCGCAGACGTTGCCGCCCCCGTCGGTCAACGTGCAGTCGCGCGGAATCCACTCGGTGCCGCTCCAGCCACCGATCCGTGACGACGACGGTGTGCGCGGTATCATCCGCGCGCTCGCCATGCCCGTCCGCGTCACCGTCTGGAACGAGAATCGGGTCGACGTCCTCGACGATCGTGTGCGCGCGATCTACCCGCGCGGCATGCACGGCGCGATCGCCGAGGCGCTCGTCGCTCCGGGCCTCACGGTGCGAGTCGCTACCTTCGACGAACCCCATCACGGGCTCTCTCGAGCCGTCCTCGACGAGACCGACGTGCTCGTGTTCTGGGCGCACGCCGCGCACGACGAGCTTCCGGACTCGATCGCCGAACAGATCGTCGCGCGCGTCGAAGCCGGCATGGGATTCGTCGCGCTGCACTCGGCCCACCTCTCGAAGCCGTTCCGCCTCCTGATGGGCACGAGCTGCTCGCTGCAATGGCGTGTCGACGGCGGCCGCGAGGTGCTGTGGGTGATCGAGCCGTCGCACCCGATCGCCGCTGGGCTCCCCGCGTGCATCGAGATCGGCGAAGAGGAGATGTACGGCGAGCGATTCGACGTCCCCGCACCCGACGCGCTCGTATTGATATCGAGCTTCCCCGCCGGTGGAGAGGTGTTCCGCAGCGGCTGCTGCTATCAACGCGGCGCGGGTCGCGTCTTCTACTTCCGCCCCGGCCACGAGACGTACCCGACGTACCACCATCCGCTCGTCCAACGCGTGATCCTCAACGCAGTCCGCTGGACGAGCTCGCGCTGAAGTCGTCGGAACCAGGTCCCGCCGCGACCATCACACCGGGGTGGAGCACCTCCGCCAAGCTCGCGGGCTCGTTCGTCCTCGGCGCCGCGACCGGCGCTGCGGCGGCGCTCGTGTTGCGTCGGGCTCCGCAGGTCGGGCCTGCGCCTCCGCCACGGGTCGAGAGCCCGCTCGATCGGGTCAACGACGACTTCCACGAGACCTACGAGGGTGCGCGCGGCGCCGCGCAGGGGGACGGGCCGGTCTTCATCGTGATCGGCGACGCGCTCCTCATGCATCGCGCAGGGATCCGACGCGAGAGGAACTTCAGCCCGCGTCGTTTCCACGTGATCAAGTCGGCGGTGCACGCGCCGGTCGCGGTGTACATCGCGCTGCACCGCATCCCGGGCGCGCCGGTCGACGCCGAGACCACGGGGCGACTGACGGGCCTCGCGCGCCACGTCGACGCTTCGCTCGCGACGCTCGGCGAGGACGCGCCGGAAGACGTCGAGACGCTGCAGCCGATCCTCCACGCGTCACGCGCGATGATCGACGAGGCGATCGCCGCGGGCGTCGTCCACGGCTCCCGGCTCGATGAGTTCGCCGCCGCGGTCGGTCCTGCCCTCCGGCACCTGACCGACGTCGCGACCGACGTGCAGCTCTCTGCGCTCCACGCGCACGTCGAAGAGGCGCTCGGAGAGATGAGCGGCGAGGAGCGGCGCGCGCTCCAGGTGGTCGTCGTCGGGAACCATCAGGCGCGCATCCGCAGCCTCGCGATGCAGTACTTCCAGAAGCGCTTCCGCGAGGCGTCCGGCGTCGACGATCGCGTCGCGTACGCCGAGGGGATCACCGACGAGCAGGCCACGCTCGCGCTGGTCGGCGCGCGTCGCCTCGACCGCGCGATCGCCGCGGCATTCTTCGGGGACCCCCGCCGGATGCAGCGCGATCTCCTGGGTGACTCCGCCGCCGCGCGCCTCGCACAGCTCGATCTGAAACCGATCGAGTGATCGCGAAGAAGCGCGGAGGGTGATCAGTGTCCGCCGCAGAGGTGGGGGTTGCGACACTCCGGCACACGGCCGATCACGTCGATGGCGAGGCTGCACTCCGCAACGCGTGAAGCCGCAACGCACTCCGAGAGCTCCTTGCCGTCCACGCCGTCCGGGCAGTCCTCCGCGGTGAGGTCATCGCTGTACTCGCGCGACGCGACTTCGAGGCAAGCCTCCGCGCTCGCCCACTTTCCCTGGTCGTCGACCAAGCCGCAGCTCTGGTCGCGCGCGCACCGCGCCGATGCGATCCGGGAGACCGCGGCCTCCGGATCGACCGGCCCGCCGCCGATCGCCGTCGGCGCGCCCCCCTGCACCGCGCGCTCTTCCGTCTGATCGCCCTCGCGCTCTTGGGAAGGCATTTCCGTGGCGGACAGCCCCGGGCCGGTGCCGACGTCGATCTTACGGTCGCGCTCGCACCCGATGGCCGTGAACGTGACGATCGTGACCACGACCGCCGCACCGATCAGCTTGTTCTCGCGCATCTGTCCCCTCTTCCCGCACCAGACGCGCTCCAGGAGCGAAACGCGTGTAGTTGGGCAGAGGGGTAGCAAGCGCGGGACCTCGGGAGCCCGGTCCGCGGGAGCACCTCAGCAGCGCGCGGACAATCCGTCGTAACCTTCTCGCCGCGCCATGGGACTTCTCCGAAAGCTATTCGGCCTGATCGCCGACACGCGCAAGCTGCCGCGGCCCGGCGAGACGCGCGAGGCCGCGCCGACGCAGGCGTCGCCGGGGAAGCGCGCACCGGAGGCCGCCAAGTGGCGCGCCGCCGAGGGTTTCGCGGCTACCGTCGCGCAGAAGCTCCCCGGCGCGAAGATCGTCGCCAAGCCGAGCGACGAGAGCATCGAGATCTGCTGGCTCGACGACGAGGCGGTGCCGCTCCGGATCACGCTCGACGTCGAGTGGGACGATCTCGAGGTGGCCGCGCACGCGGGGAGCATGCACGAGCTGCAGCTCGTGCGCGAGCCGGGGGTCGAGCTCGATGCGACCGCCGACGCGGACCACGCGCGTGAGCAGGTCGATCGCAAGGTTTTCTTCGCGAAGAACATCTACGTCGAGGGGAGCGTCGAGGACACGAACGTGCAGGCCGCGTTGCTCTCGGCGCTGCCGCCGGAGCTCCTCGCCGAGCTCCTCTCGACGATGGAGCGACTCGCGATGGAGCGGGTGGCGCTCGGCGGAGAGGTCGTCGGCGCGGACGTCGGGAAGCTCTCGCGCACGACCGACGGCGGCGACAGCGCGATCGCTTTCTCGCGGCTGCTCGGGAAGCTCGTGCGCGCCCTCCCCGCGTCCGCCACGCCGCTCGAGGGCAGCACGCTCCGCTGCAAGTACTGCAGCGGGTACTGGTTCCCGACGAGCACGGATCCGACCTGTCGCCACTGCGGCGCACCCGTCGCACGCGCCTGATCCGTTCAAGCCGCGTTCGCTTCGCGCGGGCAGCACTCGTCGCGATCGAGGAGCTCCTTGATTTCCGGGCAATCGAGCCCAAGGTCGAACATCGCCTTCGCGACCGCGTCGTCGCCACGGTCGAGCGCCGCGCGGACCGGCGGCGGGAGATTCGGGGAGACCCGAAGGAGCGCACGCATCTGCAACATGCAGAGGAGATGCAGTCTACGGACGCGAGGATTCAGCGGCGGCGGGGAGCAGGCGCAGCTTCATTCGAACGTCCGCTCGATCTGCCATCACCGCTCCTCGTCGTCGTCCGATCTGCGCGTCGCGCCCCAGATCTCCAGATACTTCGCGCTCACCATGGGATCCAATTCGAGCGCGAGCTCGCGCGGGAGGTTGGCGTGACGAATCAGCTCCTGGACGTCCGCCAAGTCCTTGAGGCGGTCCGGGTTCGTCATCCCCGAGGCGAGCTTCAGCTCCACCAGATCTTTTGGGGAGAGCACGCGGAAGCCATCTCCCTGGACGGCTACCGACGGATCGGGGAAGCGCACCGATTTCGGAAGTCCGTCGCCGGGGTAGTCGCCCGTGAGCAACACATCGATCTTCACCCCTCCTTCAGTGTCGCGCATGCCCTTCGAGCCAGGAAACCGCTCGACCCAACCGCGACCCAAGTGCCGCTCCTTGAACGCTGCGAGCCCCTCGGCGGTCAGCAACACGTCCACATCGACGGTGACGCGCCGATACCCGTGAGCGTTCAGCGCCATCGCTCCCACGATCGCGTAGGGAATTCCGTCGGCCTCCAGCGTGGAGGTGAGTCGTCGCAGCGCCGCGTGCACTTCGTCGAGCCCCATGAAGAACCTCTCCGCGAAGGACGCTCCCGCCCAGAACGCTCGTGACGAATCGTTCGAGAGTCGTTCGCCCGCCATCGTCGAGGAGTGTAGCGGCCGCGGTGGACCGTGCGCACGGACGGTGTGCGCGTTGCGCCGATGCGGTGGCGATGCTCGCCGCGCTGTGGGCGGGGCGCCGACCGAGAGCGCGCATGCGCTGAAACGCGCACGGCGCTGAGCCACGACTGAGGCTAGGCTTCGCGCCCATGGGGAAGTGGGGGGCGCTCGTCGTGCTGCTGTCGACGAGCGGATGCTCGCTCGAAGCGTCGGGGCTCGAGGCCGCGACCATCGATCCACCCGCCACCGACGCGACGACGGACGCGACGGCAGACTTCGGCAGCGACGTCTCGCTCGATGCTGCAGACGCATCTCCCGACACGCTGATCGATACGAGCGTAGTCGCAGCGGACACGGACACGACCGACACCGAACCCCTGAACGACACCGCAGACGTCCTCGAAGCGGCCGTCGACAGCAGCGTCGATGCCGGCGCGGACACCCTCGTCGTCGATGCGAGCGACGCTGGCTGCCCCACGACCGGCGGCGATCCCTGCACGAAGCTGACGCGCCTCGTCCCGAAGCAGGTGGTCGACGGCTCCGGCGCCGAGCTCTGCGCGATCCCTCCGGTGAAGGTCGAGGCGACGAACGCCGAATTTCTCGTGCCGGCGATCGTGTACCCGTGGGCGACGGCGTCGGTGCAAGCGCGCATCGCCTGGTCCGCCGACGGCCTGCACGCGCACTTCGCGGTGACGGATCCGACCAACGCGCCCGCGCCGACCGCCGACGCCCACTACAACGGTGACTGCATCGAGCTCTTCGCGGCGGGGCACACCAACTTGACCGGGAAGTTCGACGGGACCGTCGACAAGGGCGCCGTGCACGTGATCTTCACGCGGCCGAACGGCGATGGCACGCGCGCGGGGATCCACTACGACGGGCTCTACAAGGCGGAGCTCCCGAAGGCGGAGTACGCGACGGTCACGCGCGTCGGCGGCTACGACGTCGAGGTGCACCTGACGTGGAAGTTCCTCGAGGGTATGGGGATCGTCGCCGGCTCCCGCATCGGGCTCGACTTCGCCCTCAACGACCGACGCGATCTCGCGACGGGTGCGGCGCAGTACATGGGCTACCGCATCCGAAAGCCGCAGCCCGTCGGTTTCTGCGGCGGGCTCTACTGCGACGACCGCGTGTGGTGCCAACCTCTCCTCGAGTAGTAGGTGCGCGAGGATCCCGCCGCCGAAGAGCGCGACGATCCCGAAGAGCAGGAAGTCCTCCGGGGCGACCGCGCTCACGGCACGGTGACGCGCGCGGCCGCAGCGCCGGCGGGGCCATCGGCCGAGCCGACGCCGCCCTGCCCGATGGTCAACGTCGTCATCGCGTCGATCGTCGCGGTACCGGAGGCTCCCTGCACGATGACGTGCGACGGACCGCCTGCCCCGCCGCCTCCCTTGCCGCCGGTGCCGCCCGTCCCGCCGGTGCCGCCCGCCGAGCCACCTTCCGTTGTGAAGTCGTTGCCCTTCACGCAGTGATACTGCCCCTGCGCGCAGTTCCCGCCGGCATACGACACGCACCCGGTCGGGCAGGTGATCGCGGCCCCGCTGGTCCCCGCTGCACCGCCTCCGCCTGCCGCGCCCGCGCCTGCCTCCGCGCCCTTGCCGCCGTTGCCGGACTGGAGCCTGCTGCGCGTGACCGTGATCTGCGCGTCGGCGCCCGTGACGTAGAGCGCGACCGACGCGCCGCCGCCGAGACCGGCCGGCCCGGCGGCGCCGCCCGCGCCTCCGCACCCGCACTTGCCGGCGGAGGTCTTCGACTCCGTCTGCTTCTGGCACGCGGGCGTAGCGTTGCAGGCGGACTCGAAGCAGCTCGTCACGCAGAACGTCTGGTTGCTCGTGCCCGCGGTGCCGTTGGCGCCCGGCGACCCAGGAACGCCCGGTTGTCCGTCTCCGGTCTTGAAGCCCGTGGCGGTGAAGGCCCCCGCGCTCGAGACGGCACCGCCGCCGCCCGCTCCCCCGATGGCACCGGTGCTGCAATCGCTGATTCCGTTGCACGGCACGCCACTCACGCCCCCGCCTGGCCCCGTTCCACCCGCGCCTCCGTTGGTCGCGACGACGACGACGTCCTCGAGCGCGAAGCGTGAGCCAGCACCGCGAACGAGCACGCCGAACGTGGACTCGCCGTTGCCGACGGTGCCCTTGGTGAGGACGGTGAGCCTCCGGAGACCGGACGCGTGTGTGACGTTCACCGCCGTGACCGCGATCGGAGACGGCGCGCTGATCGTCGTCTGATCGCGCGCGCTCGCGTCACAGATGCGCGTCCAGGTCGGCGCGACGCGACGCCATCCGCCCTGCACGATGATTCCCGGAACGCTGTCCACGAACTGCACGGTCTCTTGGTAGGTACCAACGTCGAGGATGATGCGCGACCACTGCTTCGTGCGCGCGAGCACCATCGCGTCGGCGATCGTCGCGACCGGAGCAGCGGCGGTGCCATCGCCTCCGGTCGCGAGCGGCGAGACGTAGATCGTCTCCGGAGGGGGAGGATCGCTCGGGTTGCACGGACCAGCGTCGATCGGCATGGTGTCGACGAGCTTCGTGTCGCCCAGGGTCGTGTCGGCCGTCGTCGTGTCGGCCGTCGTCGTGTCGGCCGTCGTCGTGTCGACCGTCGTCGTGTCGACGGTCTCCGTCGACACGGCGGCCGTCGACACGACGACGGTCGGCACGACGACGGCCGACACGACGACGGCCGACACGACGG
>JBKJQC010000439.1:0-4675 GCA_046593995.1 Polyangiales bacterium | reverse complement strand
GGCTGCGGCGGCTCTCCGGCCTTGCCGCAGCCGATCCACACGCAAGGCTCGGCGATCGCGCCCGGCGCAGCGGGCGGAACCTGGGAGCCGACCGCGATGGCCTCGGCGGGCAAAGGGCTGATCGATCCGAGCGGCGGCGGCGGCAACAACCTGATCGCGATCCCCGCCGACGCGTTCGTCGACGAGCCCGCGCAAGCGCCCACGCCGAAGGACGTCGTGCTCCTCGGCGCCGCGCACTTCATGACGCACGTGTTCGAGCGTCCCGACTACAGCTCGCCGCGCATCGGGTACCTTCGCGCCGGCGCGAAGGTCGTGTTGAAGGACGCGCTCCCGGGCGAGGCGGTGAAGCGCATCAAGTCGTCGAGCTGCAAAGAAGGCTGGGTCTCCATCGTCCCCCGCGGCTTCGTCTGCCTCGAGAAGGGCGGCGGCTCGCTCAACCTCGAGGCGCCGAACGTGCGTCTCGCGACCGCGCCCCCGAACTACGACGATCTGCTCCCGTACAAATACGGCTTCACCTGGCGGAACGGCGCGCCCCTCTACCGCAAGGTCCCGACGCCGAAGCAGTGGCTCGAGTACGAGCCGTGGATGCGCCCTGCCCCCAAGGTCCTCGAAAAGAAGAAGACCGAAGGCGACGACGATCCCTACGCCGAGGTGAAGTCGGCGTCCGCCGATCTCCTCGACGGCGGAGCGCCCGAGAAGCCCACGTCACCGATCGCGACGCCGCCGACCGGGAGCGAAGACGCAGGTGCGGTCCCCTGGTGGCTGAGCGACGCCGGCAAGAGCTCGATCACGCTCAAGGACACCATCGAGGGCGAAGGGCTCGTCGCGCGGCGCATGGCCAAGGGGTTCGCGATCGCCATCGACCGCACCTTCGCGTGGAACAACCGCAACTGGCACCGCACGACGATGGGCCTCGTCGCGCCCGCCGACGCGGTCACCATCACCAAGGCGCCGGAGTTCAAGGGCGTCGAGCTCGGCACCGAGTGGCAGCTCCCCCTCGGCTGGTCGCTGATCAAGGAGGCGGGCATCTACGAGTCGAAGGACAAGAAGATCTTCGGCATCAAGGATCGGTTCAAGAAGCAGACGCCGGTGAAGCTGCTCGCGATGACCGCGCCCGGCTACGAAGAGGTCAAGAGCGACAAGTACACCTACGTGCCGACCGCCGACGGCCGCTGGGTCCGTCTGGGCGAGATCAACCGTGCGGACGCGGTCGCTCCGCCCGCGGATCTGAAGCCCGGGGAGAAGTGGGTCGACGTCTCGATCAAGAACGAGACGCTCGTCGCCTACGAGGGGGACAAGCCGGTCTTCGCGACGCTGATCTCCGCCGGCAAGGACGGCACGAAGGTGAAGGAGAAGTTCGCCACCGTGCAGGGCACGTTCCGCGTCCGCGAGAAGCACGTCGCCGCGACGATGGACGGCGACACGGCCGGTGAGCTCTACAGCATCGACGACGTCCCCTACATCCAGTACTTCCACTCGTCCTACGCGCTGCACGGCGCCTTCTGGCACGGCGAGTTCGGTCGCGTGCGGAGCCACGGCTGCGTGAACCTCTCGCCCGCGGACGCGAAGCGCGTGTTCATGTGGACCGAGCCGCAGCTGCCGACCGGATGGCACGCGGTGTGGGCCGACGATCAGCACCCCGGTACGCGCGTGATCACGCGACCGTGAGCGCGCTCGGGGAGACGCCGCCCTCGATCATCGCTGACAAGTCGGACGCCGACACGCCCGATGGCGCGACGCACGAAGGCACGAGCGAGAGCGACGGCGAAGGGGAACGGAGCGCGATCGCCGGACGCGCGGGGCTCGTCGGCGCCGGTACGCTCGTCTCGCGCGTGCTCGGCCTCGGGCGCGATCTGGTGCTCGCCGCGCTGTTCCCGCGGGCGCTGACCGACATCTTCTTCGTCGCGTTCACCATCCCCAACGCGCTCCGTCAGCTCCTCGCGGAGGGCGCGCTCTCCTCGTCGTTCGTGCCCGTGCTCGCGAAGGTCGAGGCGCAGGAGGGACCGGAGGCCGCGGCGCGGTTCTACGCCAAGCTCCGCGCTGCGATGTGGCTCGTGCTGCTCGCGACCTGCGCGCTCGGCGTCGTCTTCGCACCCTGGCTCTGCGAGCTCTTTGCCGCCGGGTTCCACGCGCGCCCCGGCGCCTTCGAGCGCACGGTCGCCGTCACGCGCACGGTGTTCCCCTACCTCTTGTTCATGGGGCTCGCGGCCCTCGGCGCCGGGGCGCTGCAAGTGCGGAAGCGGTTCGGCGTCGCGTCGTTCGCGCCGGCGCTGCTCAACGTCGGCATGATCCTCGGCGCGGTCGTCCTCGCACCCGTGCTCGCCGCGCGCGGCGTCGATCCGCTCCACGCGCTCGCGATCGGCGCGCTCGTCGGCGGCGCGCTGCAGGTGCTCGCGCAGATGCCCGACCTGAAGAAGGCGGGCTTCGTCTCGAAGCTGGTCCTCGATCTGAAGGATCCGCACCTCCGCGAGGTGTTGAAGCGCATCGCGCCGATGACGCTCGGCCTCATGATCTACGAGATCGATCTCGTGCTCTCGCGCCGGTTCCTCTCGCAGGCCGGCGAGGGCGCGAACTCGTGGTTCTACTACGCGCAGCGGCTGTGCGACTTTCCGCAAGGGATCTTCTCGCTCGCGCTCGCGACGGCCACCCTGCCCTCGCTCGCCAAGCTGGTCGCGAAGGGCGAAGGTCCCGAGCACCGGCGCGAGGTCGCCGAGACCGCGGCGCACGCCTTCCGTCTCGCCCTTTGGGTGTCGCTCCCGGCGACGGCCCTGCTCGTCGCGCTGGCTCGGCCGCTCGTGGTCGCGTTCTTCGCGCGCGGTGCGTTCGATGCGGCCAGCGTCGACGGGACGACCTCTGCGCTGATCGTCCAGGGCCTCGGCGTGTGCGTCGTCGCCCTGGTACGGCAGGTGGTGCCGCTCTACTACGCGCTCGGCGACACCAAGACGCCCGTGATCATCAGCGGCGTCGATCTGCTCGCGTTCATCGCGATCGCGCTCACGCTGCGCGGCCCGTGGGGGCACGTCGGGGTCTCCGCGGCCGTGACCGGCTCGTCGCTCGTCCAGGCGGCGCTCCTGCTCGCGTGGATGCGCAAGCGGCTGCCCGAGCTCCGTTGGTCGATGATCACGCGGAGCGCGACCATCAGCGCGGGAGCGTCGGTCGCCGCGGGCCTGCTCGCGTGGATCGTCGCGCGCCCGCTCGCGCTCCTGCGGCTCCCCGGGGTCGTGCCGGCCGCCGTGGGGCTCGTCGTGTTCTCGACCGCGTACCTCGCGCTCTGCCGTGCGTTCGGGCACGACGAGCAGCGCGTGATCCTCGCCGGGCTGTCGCGCAGGCTGCGCCGTCGCCGCTAGGCATGGCTCGCCGTCGCGTGGATGCGGGCTACACTTCTCGTCTCGATGCGGTGGTCTCTCGCGGCGATCACAATGTTCGCGCTCGTCACGGCGCTCCTCGGGGTGCTCGGCGTGCCGCCGACGCGGGAGAGCGCGGCCTCGCCGTCGAGCTCTGCCGCGCTGCTCGTGCAACAGGGGAAGCAGCACGAGAAAGACGGGCAGGAGCTCGTCGCGTTGAAGCGCTACGGCGACGCGATCACCATCGATCCGATCTCGGAGGAGGCGTACCTCGCGCTCGGTAGCCTGCGGACGAAGCGCAACGAGCTGTTCGAGGCCGAGGAGGTCTTCACCGTCGGCATCACCCGCGTACCGGGCACGATCGATCTGTTCGTGGCGCGCGGACGCGTACGGCGCTTCCGCGGCCGACTGCTCGACGCGGAGGATGATCTCCGCCACGCGTGGCGCGCGAACGGCACCGACGCCTCGGCCCGCGAGATCGTCATCCTGCGCGAGCGGATCGCGGTGGAGCGCGAGGCGCGTGCGTTCGCAGCACAGCTCGCGTCTTTTCGGCGGCTGCTCGCGATCGCGCGCGAGAGGAACGACGCATCGCTCGAGAAAGAGGCGTCCGTCCAAGCGCGCGCGCTCGGCCTCTACCTCGGCGAGGTGGATCCCGTGCTCGGAGGGCGCGCCCTGCCCGGGCCGTCGGGAAAGAACGACGCCGAGCGGCGATCGCTCGCGTCGATCGCGCGGCGCGGCGGTTAGTCCGCATCGGGCTCGGTGTGACGCTTCTCGCGCGCGACCACGACCGGGCAGCCCGCGTCGCGCGCGAGACGGCTCCAAAACTCTGAACGCTTCGCAGAGTCGTCGACGACCACGAGGTCGGCGTCGGCCCGCGACGCGAAGCGCACGAGCGCCGCCGCTTGGTCGTCTCCCCAGATCTGCTGGACGAAGACGCGGAAGCCGAGGCGCGGATCGCGCGAAGCCTGCGCGAGGATCCGCTTGGTGATCTCGCGCCCTTGCTCGACCGTGGGTCGCGGTCGACCCCAGGCGAGCGTCGTGACGAAGACGAAATGAACGACCCAGTGCGCCTCGCGTCGTGCGTGCGTGAGAGCCCATTCGATGGCGTCGGATCTCCCCGACGCATCGAGCCCCACGACCACGACGTGCGGCGCCCGGGCCTGCACGAGAGCGTGTGCAGCCAAGACAACCTCCGAAAAAATGTATGGAACGCGTTCCGACTGGCCGGTCAGGCCGTCGTCGGAGGTCCACGGGCGCGCGCGGCGTCGCGAGCTCGGAGGGGCGGGATGGTGTCGACGCCGACGTCGAGCAGCGCGCGTTCGATGAACGCG
>JBKJQC010000300.1:0-8090 GCA_046593995.1 Polyangiales bacterium | reverse complement strand
TCGGGATCGATCGCGCCCGCCGATCCGAATTGAGCGTTCGCGGTCGCATCGGACGCCGTCAATCGAACCGACGACCAGACCCCCGCGGCGTCCGGTGACCACACGCGGACAGCGCCGGCGCTCGAGTCCTCGGTGTCGGCTCCGACGACGATCGTCAGTCCGTCGTTCGCGATCGCGGTCGAGAACGGGCTCCCGTTCTTCGCGATGGTCGTCGCGAGGGCAAAGCCGCGAGAAAACAGCGGATCCACGTCGATCGGATAGACCGAAGACGCGTCGTCGATCGCGATTGCGACGTGCGGGCCGGCCATCTCCCAGTGCGTCGGCAGGACCGCACCGCGCGCGTCCGTCGCGCGCAGCTCCGTGAGCGACGCGCGGGTGAGTCCGCGCCGATCACGCAGCGCGACGCGGTCTCCCTCGATCGTCGCAACCGCTCCGAGCTCGAGGAGGAGTCGGCCGACGCCGGGAGGGGCATGCTCTATCCGGAACGACTGTTCGATGCCACGCGGCGTCGATGCATACCACTCGCGAATGCCTCCACGTTCGTACGTAGCACGACCCTGATCGTCAATCGGCGCTGCGGGCCGCACCGGCGCGAGGGCCCCCGCTCTTCCCCACGCGACGAGCCCGATCGACCACGCGACGTCATCGACGGAGACCGTCGCGTGCGCTCCGTCGAACGCCCCGACGATGCCGTGCGCCGCCCCCATGCGCAGGGGGGCTCGCGCGGCCGTCCGCTCAGTCTCGTAGCTCGACGGCGGCGTGCAGGCGTACGACGCGATCACGATGGACAACGTGGTCGCGAGGCAGCGCAAGGATCGATGCTGGTCGCAGCACCCGCGGACCGCAATGGCGTCACGTGCGCGAGGCCCCTTTATCGATTCGGGAACGGCGGCAGCAGCGGCGTCCGCGCGCTCATGACGAGCGCTTGGATCTGCTTCAGGGCTTCGGCGGCGGGCTCGCCGGCTTCGCGCCGCTCTTCAGCTTCAGCTGCTTCTCGAGGCGCGCTTGCGGAACCGATCGTCCGGCGCGGCCGCTTCGGGGGGTAGGCACACCAAGCGTTTATGGAGGATTCCGGGGCTCGAGTTGCACGAGGCCACCCTGCTTTTCGCGCCTGCGGGACCACCCGGCCGTCCAGCGTGAACTTCGTCGAGTGGGTCCATTGCCAACTCGAACCCTGGAATCCGCTACGAGCGGCTCGGACTTCCTAACCCCCCGCAGAGCGATCACTCTTCTCCCCCGGCGACGTCTGCGCCTTCGTCCCTGAGCACGAGCTCGGACACATCCGCCTCAACCACGCCTCGTCGTACTACACGTCCTACGTGAACGGCCGCGCGCTCGCCGAAGCCGGAGCCGACTGCTTCGCCGCGAAGAACGCGCTCATGGTCGGCGCTCGTCCTCATCGCCACCGCGACGGTGCTCCGCTCCGCGCTCGCCGCGCCGCAGCTCGCGCGCAGCGTGTTCGCTTACCTGCACAACGTGGTCGCGCTGGTGGTGTGGCTGGTCCTCTTCCGACGATCCCGCAAGCACGCCGTACCTGCGGTGGTCCTAACGGTCGCGTGTGCGCTGCTGCTCTTCTCCGGCGTCCTCTTTGGCGTCGCGCGACTCGACGTCGCGTGGGCGCACCGCATGGCCGACGAAGCTTTCCTCGCCGTCCCCTTGACGGTCGCGCCGCGCACCGTGCTCGGCATCGCCCTGTCCTTCGTGTTCCTCCAAGCCGTGCACTACGCCGTGTGGCTGACTTGGATCCCGCAGGAGGATCTGCGCGCCGAGGGCACGACCACGTTCGCGATGTCGCTGCGCGCGGTGAAGAACGATCTCGGCCTGCCGCTCCTCGGCCTCACCGCCGTCGCGATGCTGGGCATCGCGATCGCGGCCGTCTTCGCAGTGCACGCGACGCGCATCTCGTACCTCTCGGTCGCGACCTTCCATGGCTACCTCGAGCTCGCGGCGCTCGCGTATCTCACGACCCGCGAATGAGCGTGTGGCTCCGTGCCTTTGCGCTGACCGTCCTCCTCGAGCTCCCGATCGTCTTCGCGCTCACCGCGGGGTCGCGTCCTCGGCGGGTCCTCGTGATTGACATGCGAGACGGCGAGACCCTCACTCCGCCATTACGTTGCCGGTCGCGGCGTACGCGCGCGCCCTGGACCCGCCGCAGACGCGACGGAAAGGGCACACTCCGCACTTTCCCTCGAGCGAGTCGGCGTCGCGCAGCAGCCTGAAGAGCGAGCTCTCGCGGTAGACCGCAGCGACGTCGTCGACGCGCACGTTCCCTGCGGAGAGCGGAAGGAACCCGCTCGGATAGACCTCGCCGGTGTGCGACACGAAGAGGAAGCCGACGCCGTCGGTGATGCCGCGCGGGCCGATGACGATCCCGTCGGCGGCCACCTCGTCGAGAACGCCGACCGCGTCTCCCCGTGCGCGCTCTTGCATGAGCACGCGACGGAAGTGCGGCGCAGCGGTCGTCTTGATGTCGAACGGCATCTCGCGGACGAGCTGCGCGAGCTCGTGGAGGAGCGTCTCCACGCGACGTGGACCGAGGAGGAGCGTGCTCCCCGCGCGGCCCACCGGCACGACCAAGAACACGCCCCACAGCACGGCGCCGATCTCGCGTACGAGCTCGGCCATCAGACGGACGGACTTCACGTTGTGCGGCGTGATGCTCGTGTTGATCTGCACGGGGATGCCGAGTGAGGACGCCTCATGCAGGATCCTCATCGTCTCGTCGAAGCTGCCGACCACGCCGCGGAACCCGTCATGCGTTGCGGCGTTGGGACCATCGAGCGAGATCGCGAGCCGCGCAAGGCCTGCGTCGCGAAGCGCAACGAGCCCATCGCGCTCGAGGAGCGGAGTGCCGGAGGGGGTGACCGCCATCGTCAGGCCGAGCCGGGTCCCCTCAGCGACGAGCCCCGCGAGATCGGGCCGCTTTGCGGGATCGCCGCCCGTGAGGACGACCAGCGGCACGTGCATGTCCGCGAAGCGCCGGAGCAGCGCGGCGCCTTCGGCCGTCGTCAGCTCGTCGGGGTCGCGGTCGGCCTTCGCACAGGCGCGGCAGTGTGCGCATGCGAGATCGCAGGCTTGCGTGACCTCCCAGATCGCGAGCAAGGGGTGGTGGTCGAAGGCCAGCTCGCCGAATCCTCGGCGCATCACGTCGGACATGGCGGTGTGAGCGGCAAGGCGCTTGCCGCTGCAACGTCGAACCCCACATGCGGACCCTTCGCGACGAGCGGCAAGACCTGCGCGTCCGAGCGACCCGTGCTCACGACCCCTCGCGCGTTCCGACGTGGCTCGTCCATTGCTCTTACGCGCGCGCATCATGAAGACACTCTTCGTCGTCGCCGCGTCACTCACGATCTCCGGGAGCGCGCTCGCACAGGGACCGGATCAGCACCCGCCGCCGGCGACGGAGAAGATCTCCCCGGCGATGGGGAAGGCGAAGTACTCGCTTCCGTTCTCGCTGCGCCCGGCCGCGCCGCCGAACCTCCTCCGCATCGACGCGCCGGTCGCCGTGCAGGACGCCCAGACGACGATGCCGACCACGCTCACCGGCGGTGCCCGGGTGCATCCCGATGTCGGCCTCTACGCGCGCATGGCGTTCGTGCGCAATGCCCCCGAGGGAGCGAGCGCTGGCCATGCAGCGTCGAACCCGCTCGCCTTTGCGCTCTGGTCGCCGCAGATCGCGCCGAAGCTTCGTCTGCCGATCTTCGTGGGCGTCGCGTTCCCGGTGGGCGGCGGCGGCGGCAACGACCCGAACCTCGGGACGCGCGCGGCGATGGGTGCCGGGATCTACGGGCGCCAGGCGATGGACAACGCCCTCTTCGCGAGCAACTACCTCACGCCGACCGTCGGCGCGGGCATCGCGTGGATCGACAAGGGATGGACGGTCCAGGTCGAGGCCACCGTGCTCCAGCTCCTGCGCGCACGCGGCTCGGCGGTCGACGCCGACGTGTCGCGCACCAACTTCACCTCCGGCGCCTCGGTCGGATACCTCGTCGCGGGCGTCGTGAACGTGAGCGCGGAGATCCACTACCAGCGCTGGCTCTCGACCCCCGCCGCGGTCTCGAAGGATCCCTCGCTACGCGAACAGATGACGGTCGGCGGTGGCGCGCGCTTCAACGTGCCGCTGACGGACACCATCCTGATGCGGCCGGGGCTCGCGTACTTCCAGGGCGTGGACGATCCGATGGCCCGCCTCGGCTACCGCATCATGCAGGTCGACCTGCCCATCCTCTTCTAGAATCGCGCCCCGAACGTGTCTCACTCCGTCGAGTGAGACACGCGCCCCTCGAGCACGGGGAGCGCGACCTTCAGCGCGATCGTCAGCACCATCAGACCGAGCGCCCAGATGCCGGCGGTGACCTTCCACTCCGTCATCGTCGGCACATACTCCACGATCTCGTGCAGCGTGCTCGGAACGAAGCCGGGGATGATCAGGCCCATCCCCTTCTCGATCCACACGCCCGCGAACGCGGCCACGCAAGCGATGTCGAGCCAGAGGAGCCGCTTCTTGGCAGCGGGCAGGTGCAGGATGACGGCGGCGGAGACGTTCAGGGCGACGGCAGTCCAGATCCACGGGACGAGCGCGTGGCGCCCGTGGGCCCCGAAGAACAGGTACTTCGCCGCCGTCGCATGGTGACCGCCGGTGTAGAACGCGGTGAACACCTCCGAGCCGAGCATGAACAAATTGAGGAGCACGGTGATCCGCATCACCGTCGACAGCGTGCGGATGGGGCCATCCGTGTTGGCGAACGCGCTCCCCTTCGGGACGGTCCGTCGGATGACTTGCAAGAGCAGGATGACGAACGCTGGACCGGTGATGAACGCGCTCGCGATGAACCGCGGTGCGAGGAGCGCCGAGTTCCAGAACGGTCGACCGCCGAGCCCGCTGTAGAGGAACGCGGTCACGGTGTGGATCGAGATCGCCCACACGATCGAGAGGAAGACGAACGGCAGGTACCACCGCGGATCGGGCTTCTTGCCGAGGTACTTCTGGTAGATGAGATATCCCGCGATGTGCAGGTTGATCAGGAGATAGCCGTTGAGGACGATCACGTCCCACGTGAGCATCGAGACCGGCCAGTTGAAGCGACCGATCCCCGGGATGATGTGCCAGAAGCGATCGGGTCTCCCCATGTCTGCGACGATGAACCCGAGGCAGACGGTGATCGCTGCGATGGCCAGGAGCTCGCCGATCAGCACCACGTCGTGCATGGCGTGGTCGTCGTAGAGGTAGGCCGGGATCACCATCATGACGGCGCCCGCTGCGAGCCCGACCCCGAACGTGAAATTCGCAATGTAGAGCCCCCACGAAACGTGATCGGTCATGCCGGTGGTCTGCATGCCGCGCGCGAGCTGGTGCGCCCACGCGTTGCCGCCGACCAGCGCGATCGCCGTGAGGACGGTCATCCAGAGATAGAAGCGCCAGGTGCCGTCGAACGCGTCGATGAGCATGCGCACGATGAAGCGCGGATAGGTCTGGGCGTGCGGTCTCGCGTTCATGGCGCTCTCGAATGATGGAAGACGGGCCGTGGTCACACGTCGAAGAAATAGAAGAAGCGCGGGCGGGTCCCGAGCTCCTCCTTCAACACGAAGATGCGTTTGTGCTCGAGAACCCAGCGGATCTCGCTGTTCGGATCGAGCAGGTTTCCGAAGACGCGCGCGCCGGTCGGACACGCCTCGAGACAGGCCGGGAGCCGCCCCTCGCGCGTGCGGTGAAGGCAGAAGGTGCATTTTTCGACGACGCCTTGGGGGCGCACGCGGTTCGAGAGGTAGCCCTGGTTCGGATTGATCTCCTCCGCGGGGATCTCCGGCTTCTGCCAGTTGAAGCGACGCGCGTGGTACGGGCAGGCCGCCTCGCAATAGCGACAGCCGATGCACCAGTTCTAGTCGACGACGACGATGCCGTCGGGCTCCTTCCAGGTCGCCTGCACCGGACAGACGTTGGTGCAGGGTGCGTTGTCGCACTGCTGGCACTGCACCGGGAGGTAGTACTTCCCCGGCGCAGGGACCGCGTGATCGTACTGCGCCGAGCCGCGCTCCATGTCGAACGAGCCCTGCTCCATCTCGAGCACACGGATGTAGCTGTTGTTGGTGGCGCGATCGTGATTGTTCTCGACGTGGCAGGCTTCGGCGCACTTTCGGCAGCCGATGCACACCGAGAGGTTGAGCGCGTACCCGAACTCGACGCCTTCGCGCGGCTTCGGATCCTTGATGGTGACGTCGCGGCCGTACTCCTGCTTCGTCTCCGCCTCGAGGCGCGCGATGACCTTGGTCATCTCCTCCTTGTTCAGCTCCTTGTAGTGCTTCTGCAGGAACTGATCGACGGAGAGATCCTTCGCCCACGAGGCGAGCGGTGCCATCGCATAGGCGAACGCGGACGCGCCGAGTGTCGCGCCGAGCACCTTCAAGTGCACGCGTCGGCTTGCCGTATCCTTCTGGTCGCTCACGGGTGATCACCGCTCTTCGTGTGGGAGAGCCTGGGAATCGCCGGCCCGCCCTCGTGGTGGATGGGGGGTCCGAGGAGGCGATCGCGCGGCGGCAGCACCGGCGTCGAGGGGACGAACTTCGGGACGTGCGGATCGTGGCAGTCGACGCAGTGGTTACGGAGACGAGGGCCGCTGCCCGTGTCCCAGAAGCCGCTCATTCCGCCGTGCGCACCCGCCTTGTAGTCGCGGAGCTGCGGGCCGTGACACTGCCCGCACAACGTCATCGCCTCGCGCATGGGGATCTTCCGGCCGTCGGCGAGACGTAGGGAGTCTTGCGCGCCGATCACGTGACAGCTGCTGCAGGTGTTGCTGCCGTGCGCGAACTGCAGCCCCCGGTGGAAGTCCTTCAGTTGCGTCGGCGACTCGGGGAGCTCGGCCGGCGCGCGCAGCGAGTGGCACGTCACGCACGCGACGCGGATCGGATTGCCGAGCGCATCGACGTTGCCGGTCTCGATCGACGTGAGCTTCGCCGGCTCGTGGATCGCCACAGAGGCGCTCGCGCTGGTCGTGGGCGCTTGGAACGACTGCGGCTGATCGCGGCTCCCGCAGCCTGCGAGGCAGCACGCCAAGAGTAGGGTGGAGGGGAGCGCGCGCACGGGGTCACCAGGCCCGTCGCACGGCGCATGCCATGCGCGGGAGCCGGCGCGCGGCGCGTGGCACGCAGCGTGCGAAACCGACGCGCATGACCGTCACTGGCTTGGTCCTCACGCTGTCCGCGGAGGCATTTTCGCGTGGTCGGGCGCTCGACGCACTCCGTGCGGAGCGGCGCGTAAAGTGCGGAGAGCCGCACGGCTTGCGCCTCCCGGTCGTCGCCGAGACCGGCTCACTCTCCGAAGGCGAAGACCTCTTCGAGCGGCTGCGCTCGACCGAGGGTGTCGACTTCGTCGACGTCGTCTCCGTCCACTTCGAGGAGTCGTGATGGACCGCCGGGACTTCATCCGCGGCTCGGCCATGAGCGCAGCCACCGTGGCCGCTGCGCGATTGACGCAAGGGCGCGACGGCCTCGCGCACGGAGCCCCCGCCGACGTCCCCGGCATCACCTGGAACAAGGCGCCCTGTCGCTTCTGCGGCACCGGCTGCCACGTGCAGGTCGGCGTACAGGCGAACAAGGTGGTCGCGATCCAAGGCGACGCAAAGGCCGAGGTAAACAAGGGCCTCCTCTGCGTGAAGGGTTATCACGTCGGCCTCGCGCTCTACGGAAAGGATCGCCTCACGACGCCGCTCTTGCGGAAGAACGGAAAGCTCGAGCCGATCACGTGGGACCAGGCGATCGAGATCATCGCCGAGCGCGTGATGAAGAACCCCGCTGGGTTCGCGGTCTATGGCAGCGGCCAGTGGACGATCCCCGAGGGCTACGCGGCGAACAAGCTGGTCAAGGCCGGGCTCGCCAACAACCAGATCGATCCCAACGCGCGCCTCTGCATGGCGAGCGCGGTGACCGGGTTCCTCTCGACCTATGGCGTCGACGAGCCGGCCGGTTGCTACGACGATCTCGACAAGGCCGACGTGGTCGTCCTCTGGGGGAACAACCCGGCGGAGATGCACCCGGTGCTCTTCTCGCGCATCGTCGATCGGCGCTCACGCGGCGAGAACGTCGTCATCGTCGAC
>JBKJQC010000266.1:0-8554 GCA_046593995.1 Polyangiales bacterium | reverse complement strand
CGGCGCGGGGGCGGTATCAGCCACCCTGCGGCCCGCGTGGAGGCGCTGCCTTGAGCTCGTCGAAGAGCGTCCCCATCATCTGCAGCGTCAGCCCCCAGACGACGCGCCCCTCGACGTTGAGCGCAGGCAGCGTGACCGGTTTCCCCTCGTAGACGTACTCCATCGTCGACACCCCTTCGCCGCGCGCGACCGGGGCGAGCGGACACCACAGGACCTCGGCGACCTCGTGGTTCGGGACGATCTCGACCTCGCGCTCGAGCGCGAAGACGAACGCTGCGATGGTCATCCCGAGCCGCTTGCCGCGCGCGATCGCGGGCACGTCGGGGAGGCGCGTCACGACGCGCGCCGAGGTCACGAGATCGATGCCCACCTCTTCACGGGTCTCGCGGATCGCGGTCGCGAGGAGGTTCTCGTCGCCAGGATCGCGGCGGCCGCCCGGAAAGGACATGTGGCCCGACCAGGGATCGCCCTCGCGCTCGGCGCGCCGCATGAGGAGGATCTCGACCTCGCCTTCGCGCTCGCGCAGCACTGCCGCCACGGCGGCCTCGCGATCGTCGGTCGGCTGATCCGGCGCGAGCGAGCCGCGTGCGAGCCGCTCGATCACCGCTGTGAGGGTCCAGACATCGAGCACGCCCAATAGGTGATGCACTGGAGAGGGCGATCGATGCAAGGGGGCTCTCCCGAGGCGTAGCGGTTACGCTCGCGCCTGCACTCCACGAACGGGGTGAGCACTCGTGTCCGATCGACGTCGCTTCTTCGCACAAACCGGGGCCGTGCTCTCCGCGCTGGCCGTACCGACGGCCGCGGTTCGCCGTGGCGAGAGCGCGAAGGCGAAGGACGCGCACCCCGTCGCCGCCCCGGCGGGCCTCGAGCTCCGGATGATCACCGTCGACCCCACGGACCCGCACACGGCGCTCTACGGAAAGCCCACGCCGTGCGTCGTCGCCGTGCCGCGCGGGCTCGCGGCGGACGCGCGCCTCCCGCTCGCGGTGCTCTTGCCGGGCGGCGAGCACACCATGCAGAAGCGCGAGCACGGATGCTGGGGTTGGTGGAGCGACTTCCACCTCGGCGAGGTCGAGACGCTCGTCCGTCGCGGCGCGTTGACCGCGAACGAGGTGAAGCACGCGACCGACGCGCACCTTGCGACGTTCAACGCGCGCCTCGCGACGAACCCGTATCGCCCGATGGTGATCGCGACCCCGTTCGTGCTCCGTCGTCAGACCGAGCTCGGGCCGCACGGCGCGATGAACCTCGCCTTCCTCCGCGCTCTCGTCGCGAAGCTGCGCAAGGACTTCCCGGTGTCGAGCGCGCGCGCCGCGACGGGGCTCGGCGGCGTGTCCGCCTCGGGCTTGTGGGCGTTGTGGTGCGGCGCGCAGCTCGACGATCTGTTCTCGTCGGTCGTCGCGGTGCAGCCTTACACCGATGGCTACGAGGACGTGCTGCGCAAAGTGTTGAAGGCGCGGAAGACCTCGCAGGCGATGCGGGTGATCACGTCGACGGGGGATCGCCTGCACGCGCCGACGGTGAAGTGGCTCGAGCGGATGACGAAGGAGGGGGTGGCGATCGAGCACGCGGCGTATCCGGGGCCGCACCTGCCGGAGTTCGTCGCGGGGAGCGGCGGCGTCGAGATGTTGTTGTCGATGGATCGATTCCTGGCGAGGACGCCGGCGGTCCTCGCGCAGGCGGACGCGGGAGCGAACGCGGACGCGCAGGCGGATGCGAACGCGACCGCGAACGCGAACGCGCATGCGAGCTCGGCCGCGGGCTCCGGGAGGGATCGTGCTCCGTGGTGGTGGCTCGGAGGGATCGTGGCCGCCGCGGTCGCCGGCGCTTCTGCGATCTTCCGCTGGCGGAAAGCCTGAAGGGTCAGGCCTCGCTGCGCGCGTAGAGCTTGGAGAGGGCCGTGAGCTCCATCCCCTTCTCTCGGGCGAGCGCCGCGATGTCCGTGAAGATCGCCGCGTTCTGGGCGCGGAGCTTCGTGCCGAAGTGCTTCTCGAGGAACGTGATCGACTCCGGCGCGCGCGAGCGACCGAGCTTGATCCCCGTGCGCACCGTGAAGGGGCTGACGAAAGAGAGGAAGAGCGAGGCCCAGCTCGGCAGATCGCCGACGGACTTTGCCAACGCCTTCGACTCCTTGGTCGCTGCGAGGCCGAGCTTCAGGAGCGCATCGTCGCCGAGCATGCGCTCGATCGAGCCGCCTGCGGCCGCGATGCCCGTCAGGATGGGGAAGAACGCGATCGTCGTCGCGGGGTTCAGCGTACGGACCTTCGTCGAGACTTCCGCAGGCAGACCGGCGGCGAGCATCGCCTCGGCGAGCGCGTGGATCTTCGCGCGACGCGGATCGCCCTCGGCGCGATCCTCGAGCAGCGTCGGCGACGCGCGCGGCGTCCAGTAGCGCACGCGGCGCTCTCCGGGCGTCTCGTCCGGCGCATACGCCACGACGCCCGGCATGGCCACGACCAGTGCTTCACCAAGCTTTTCCTGGAGCCGCGCGAGGGTCGGGGGGAGCAACGGCGCGAGCACGACCACGATGCGATCGGGCGGCCCGCTCCGGACGAGGCTCTCGAGGAGCGCGTCCGCGAGCTGATCGACGCGCACCGTCAACAACACGACGTCGTAGTCGTCGGGCACGGCGAGCGACGAGGGGGGCGCGGTGAGCGCATCGCCGTGCGGCGCGGCACCGTTGAGGCGTTCGCCGTGCACCACGGTCGGCGCGCGCGACAGATCGCGGACGACCAACACCACCGGCGCGACGTGCGCGAGGCGGAGCGCGTAGACCGAACCGAGCGCGCCCACACCGACGACCGCGATCTTCATCTCTCTCCTTGTCGCTCTCTCGTGCTCCCTACGTGATGCCGCGCGAGGACGCGAGGGCGCGCGCCACGATTCGAGCGCCATCTGTGTAGGAGCGGTGTGGGAACGGTGCACGGAAGGCGGCCCTCTGCGTCGTCGGGCAGAGGTCTGGCTCCGATCGCGGGTCGGCGAAAGCCTTGCACCGTGCTCGGCCCCATGGAGCAAGCAGCGCGACCCTCCCTCCTCGAGCTCGCTCATCGCTTCCGCGACCAGGTCGACGACCGCCTCGTCGCGATCGCGCGACCGATGATCCGCGCCCTCGAGGCGGTGCATCCGGTCCGCTTCGACGGTGTCGAGAACCTCCCCGACGGCCCCGCTCTGCTCGTCGGCAACCACGGACTGCTGGGCTACGAGACCGCGCTCTTCTTCGAGCGCATCTTCGCCGAGACCGGGCGGCTGCCGCGCGGCTGCGCCGATCGCTGGTTCTTCAAGGTGCCGCTGCTCCGCGACGTCCTCGTGCGCGTCGGCGGCATGTACGGCGCGCCGCAGAACGCGGATCACGCGCTCTCGCGCGGCGAGCTCGTCGTCTGCTACCCGGGCGGGGCGCGCGAGGTCCTCAAGCACGACCCTGCGCAGCGCTATCGACTGCGCTGGGAGAAGAGCTCGGGGTTCGCGCGCGTCGCGCTCCGGAACCGCGTGCCGATCATCCCCTTCGCCGCCGCCGGCGTCGACGACACGTACTCGATCGTCTCGCGGCTGCGCGGAACCGGGCGCTTCCTCATGGGGAACGACAAGTACGATCTCCCGCTCTTGTTCGGCCGCGGTCCGTTCCCCGCGCCGGTGCCGTTCTGGTTCCGAATCGGCAAGCCGATCTCGCCGTTCGTGGACCCGGACGCGACGGAGCTCCTCGACGCGGATTCGGCAGTGAGCGCCCTGCACCGTCGCGCTTGGGAGTCGTCGCAGACGCTCCTCGACGATCTCGTCGTCGAATGGCGCGCGGCACGAGGGCTACCTGCGGCATCGATCTCGGGAGGCGTCGCACCGACCCGCGGCGCTCCGGAACCCGCATGCGCGTATTGATCCTCGGTGGCGGTGGGACCCTCGGTGCGTTCTCGGCAGGCGCTCTGCGCGCGCTCGACGAAGCGGGCTGGCGCCCCGACGCCTGCATCGGCTCGAGCGCAGGGGGCATCAACCTCCTCCGCTGGCTGACCGGTGGTCCCGAGGCTGCGATCCGCTTCTGGACCTCGCTCGACTGGAAGTGGCTCGCGCGCGATGCGCTGAAGCACCCCGGCCTCGGCGACGGCCTGCTCCACCCGGAGCGGTTCCGCGCGCGCGTCGAGGAGGACGTCGACTGGCAGCAGGTGATGCAGGATCCCCGCGCCCTCGGGTTCATCGTCGTCGATCTCACGAGCGGTCGCGTCTGCGTCCGCGGCAACCGCACCGAGACCGACCTGGCATCGCTCCGCGCGGTCGCCCACGGATCCTACGCGCTGCCGCCGTTCCTCCCTCCGGTCGAGACCTCGAGCGGCCTCCTCGCCGACGGCGGCCTCCTGCGCAACGCGCCCCTGGAGGCCGCGCTCGATCTCGGCGCGACGGAGATCGTCTACCTCTGCAACGTCCAGGTCGCGCCGCACAAGGAGTGGCGCCACGCGAAGACCCCGCGGGCGTTGATGCGCTACCTCGACATCTACTTCCGCCGCGCGTCGAACATCGGGTTCGCGGACGCTCCGATCGTCGAAGGCCGCTATCACGGCGTCCCGTTCCTCACGATCGCGCCCTCGCAGAAGCTCGACTTCGGCGACATGATCGGCTCGATGATCCCGACCACCCACCGCATGGAGAGGCTCGTCGCCCTCGGCGAGTCGGCCGCGCGCGAGGCCCTCGCTGGCGCCTACCGCGTCGGGACCGATCGGTCGACGCTGCTCGACCTCGAGATCGGACCGGCGTCGGTCGGCGTCCGGCGCGCATTCCCGGATCCCCGCGCCGCCTGATTCGAGTACGACGAAGTCGTGCGCGAGACGTTGCTACCGCGCGAGTTCTACGCGCAGAAGACGATCGTCGTCGCGAGGGAGCTCCTCGGTCGGGTGCTCGTGCACCAGGACGGCGACGTGCGGCGCGCGGGGGTGATCGTCGAGACCGAGGCGTACGTCGGCGCGCACGACCTCGCCTGCCACGCGGCGAAGGGGCGCACGGGGCGGACCGACGTGATGTTCGGTGCCCCCGGCCACGCATACGTATATTTGATCTATGGGATGTACGACTGCTTCAACGTCGTCACGGAGCCCGAGGGGTTCGCGGCCGCGGTGTTGATCCGCGCCGTGTCACCGATCGAAGGCTGCGTCGGCAAGACCGACGGCCCCGGTAAGCTCTGTCGCGCGATGCACATCACGCGCGCGCTGAACCGCTTCGACCTCACGGACAGCGCGCTCGTGATCGAGGAGGGGACCCCCGTTCCGGCGCGACGCCGGAAGCGCGGTCCGCGCATCGGTGTGGACTACGCCGGCGACTGGACGCACGAGCTCCTGCGGTTCTGGGTCGACGGCGATCCTCACGTTTCGCGAGGATCCGGGAAGCGCTAGCGGGTGTGCAGGCGTGCCCGGACCGGCGGCGGCGCGAGGCCGCCATCGTCGAGGGCGACCAGCAGAGGTTCGCAGAGTTCGGCGCAGGTTTGCCGGGAGGCAGGGGCGAGAGCGCCGCAACGACGAGGCTAACGTTCGTGATGTTCGCGTTCTTGCGAACGTGTGGCCGAAAGTTCACGGCCCGAGCGGGTTTGAACGAACGTTGCGAACGTTCGCCTCGTCGAGATCAGGTGAGAGGGCATGCCTCGGTCGCTTGGCGGGCGGACCGAGGGCCACGGGCGCCAAGAGACCGTCTCGCCGCGCCCGTGGCGATTCGCCGCGGGGCGTTCGTTGGGGAATCGCCTGGAAAACGGCTCGCCGCCGCCCCAGTGACGTGGCTACCTGCCGACGCACCGAGCAGCCGTTGGCTGCGTCGCGTCGAGCTGCTAGATCCGGCCTCCCGTCGGGACCCGACCCGGCACCTTTTCCCTCCCCGATCGCCGTGGCCAACGCCGCCCCCAGCACCGAAGGTCGTCCGCTCGACACCGAGAGCGGGCGCGCCACGCGGTCGACCGTGCGGAGCACCGCGCTGTTCTCGAGCGCGCGCACGGTGCGTGACCTCGTCTCGCTGACGAAGCCGCGCATCACCTTCATCGTGCTCGTGACCGCGGCTGCGGGGATGAAGCTCGCATCCGCGCGCGGAGCCGGGCCGATCACGGGCGCGAAGTGGCTCGCGACGCTCGCGGGCACCGCCCTCGTCGTCGGGGCGGCGAACGCGCTCAACATGGTGTGGGAGCGCGACGTCGACGCGCTGATGAAGCGCACGAAGGACCGCCCGCTGCCCGCCGGACGCCTCTCGCCCGGCCTCGCGCTCGCCTTCGGTCTCCTGCTCTCGGTCGTGTCGCTCCCGATCCTCTTCTGGGGCGTGAACGCGATGACGGGGCTGCTCGGAGCGGTCGCGCTCGTCTCCTACGTCCTCGTCTACACGCCCCTGAAGCGCCACTCGATCCGCGCGTTGTGGGTCGGCGCGGTGCCCGGCGCGATCCCGCCGCTCCTCGGCTGGACGGCGATGACCGGGCGTCTCGACGAGGCCGGGCTCGCCCTCTTCTCGATCCTCTTCGTCTGGCAGATCCCCCACTTCCTCGCGATCTCGATCTTCCGCGCCGACGACTACGCGCGCGCCGGTCTCAAGGTCGTGCCGGTCGAGCGCGGTGACGCGGTCACCAACGGGATGATCCTCCGCTACTCGCTCGCGCTCCTCACGGTCACGTCGTGGCCGTACTTCACCGGCATGGGCGGGAAGATCTACCTCGGCCTCGCGATGGTGCTCGGCGCGCTCTTCGTCGGGCTCGGCGCGCGCGCGTACCGCACCGTCGGCGAGCAGCGCATCTCCTGGGCACGCGGTCTCTTCGCGTACTCGATCGTCTATCTCGTGATCCTCTTCGCAGTCCTCGTCGCGGCGACCTGATGCGCGCGCTCGCGCTGATCCTCTCGGCCGGCGCGCTCGCGTGCTCGACGGTGAAGTCGCTGCCGCCCGAGCTCGCGCACGCCGCCCAGCCGCAGGTCGCGCAGGCCACGCAGCCGTGGGCGCCGCCGCCCCCTCCCGCGGCGATAGCGCCACCCCCCGCGGCGGCGCCGCAGGCTCCTCCGCAAGATGCCTCGTACATCACCTTCGACGTCGACGATCACGAGCAAGCGTGGGTCGTGCGCACCAAAGAGGGCGCGTTGGTCTGCCAGCTCCCGTGTGCGCGCTGGGTCCCGAAGAACAGCGGTTGGATCATCGATCGCACCGACGCACCGGGGCCGAGCTATCGCGTGTGGGTCAGCGACGATCCGCGGGTCCACGGCGGCAATCGCATCCGCGCGCTCATCCTCCCCAAGCGTGGCAGCGAGGTCGGTCCCGCGATCATGCTCTACGCCGGCTACCCCTTCGCGGTCATCGCGCTCGCCACCGGCATCGTCTGCGCGTCGCTGAGCGACCGAGACGGGCGCGGCTGCGGCACCGGTACGGCGGCGGAGGTCGCGCTCATCGGCACGCCGCTCGTCTACATGGGCGCCGCCTTGTGGTGGTTCCTCTGGGCGCGCTCCTCGACGCACATCGAGTGGTCGCCCGACCGCTACGCGCCGAGCGCCAAGGTGAAGGGCCCCACCTACACCTTCGGCCCGGGCTTCCTCGCCGGCACCTTCTAGCCGTGCAGACCCTCGAAGCCATCGATCTCACGCGGCGCTACGGCGATCGCGTCGCCGTCGACAAGCTGTGCTTCACCGTCGCGCGCGGCGAGGTGCTCGGCTTCCTCGGCCCGAACGGCGCCGGCAAGACGACGGCGTTCTCGATGCTCGCCGGGACGCTCGCTGCGGACGCAGGCTCCATCGTCCTCGACGGCGAGCGCATGACGCCTGGAGCGCGCGCGCTCCGGGCGCGGATGGGCGTGGTCTTCCAGCACCCGAGCGTCGACGCGAAGCTGACCGCACGCGAGAACCTCGCCATGGGCGCGTCGCTCTACGGGCTGGTCGGCCGTGACGCGAAGGACCGAGTCTCGTGGGGCCTCGACCTCGTCGGCCTCGGCGACCGCGCCGATGACCTCGTCGAGACCTACTCCGGCGGCATGCGTCGCAGGCTCGAGCTCGCCCGCGTGCTCCTCCACCGCCCCGAGGTCGTCCTGCTCGACGAGCCGACGCAGGGCCTCGACGTGGGCGCGACGCGAAGGATCTGGACGCAGCTCCTCGACCTCCGCAAGCGCGAGAGCATCACCATCCTCCTCACGACCCACTCCCCCGAGGAGGCGGAGCACTGCGATCGCATCGTGGTCCTCGACAAGGGGCGCTCCATCGCGAGTGGCTCGCCGGACGAGCTCCGCGCCAAGGTCGGGGGAGACGTCATCACGATCGAGGCGGCGGAGCCCGAGGCTTTGGTCGCCGACCTGAAGGCACGCCTCGGGATCGACGCCAAGGTCGTCGACGACAAGGTCGTCTTCAAGCAGCTCCGCGCGCACGAGGCGATCCCGCGGCTCGTCGAGGCGTTCCCCGACGGACGGCTCCGCAGCGTCGGCATGCGCGCCGCCTCCATCGGCGACGTCTTCCTCGAGCTGACGGGGAAGAGCCTCGACGGCGCCGACGCGGAGGACGCGAGCACGCGCGCGGCCCCGAAGAAGAAGCGCGGCCTGGGCTGATCGCGCCGCAAGTGCTAGACGCCCCCGGAACGC
>JBKJQC010000173.1:0-7596 GCA_046593995.1 Polyangiales bacterium | reverse complement strand
CTTGTCGGTGTTCGGCACGACGGCCTCGACGACCAGGTCGCGCGAGCCGGGGCGGAGCGAGGGGCCGATGTAGCGGATCGAGCCCTTGAACCCCTGATCCTTGAAGGCGGCGACCTTGAAGTCGACCGGGAGCCCCTGGGTGATGAGCGGCACCGACTGTTCGGGCACCGTGATCTCGAGCCGCAGCGGATCGATCGCGACCACCTTCGCGACCTTCGACGACGGCTGCACGTACTCGCCGGCGCTCACGAACTTCTCCGCGATCATCCCGGCGAACGGTGCGCGGACCGTCGCGTCGCCGAGCCCCTTTCGCGCGAGGTTCACGCGGGCCTGGGCGACCTTCGCCTGCATCTCGGCGTTCGTGCACTGCGCGTGCTGCTTGTCGTAGTCGACGCCGCTGATCGCGTTCGCCTTGTACAGCTGCTCGACGCGCGCGCACTCGGCCTGCGCGATCTCGAGCTGCGCCTTCGCCGCGTTGGAGTTCGCCTCGGCCTCCGCCGTCGAGAGCGCGGCCGTGCGCGCGTCGAGCCGGGCGAGGACGTCCCCCTTCTCGACCAACGCACCGCGCTCGACGAGCGTCGCGAGGACCGCGCCCGAGGAGTTCGCCGCGACCTCGGACGACTCGTTCGGGATCAGCGAGCCGGTCAGCACGAGGAAGCGCGGCATCGCCTTCTCGGCTGCGTCCACCGTCTTCACGGAGATCGTCGGCTCGGGCGGCGGCGCTTGGGCGGCTTTCCCGCGGCGCTGGCAGCCGGCGGCGAGGACCGCGGCGAACGCCAGCGCGAGGACCGGAAGCTGCGACAAAGCGGTCCGTGACATGGGCTGAGGCCATAGCAGATGCCACGCGCGGGGTATCGGACGCAACCTGCCGAAAAATCTCTGTGGATGCATGTTTACCCGCGAAATTCGTCGTCTCTTTCCCCCGCCGGTTCCCCCGCCGGCGCGCTCCGGCGGCCCTTCGGATTGACCGGCGCGGGGAGCGTCGGCCTCATCCGGATCCACATGGCGAGCACCATCGAGCGCATCGTGGGACGCCCGGAGTTCCTCTCCGTGGCCGGGTTCCGAGACCGAGCCGCAGACGACGGCCGTCCATCGAGCCCGACCCAAGAGATCGTCAGTCGGCGTCGGCTCGACACGCGACAGGTCCTTCCGTTCTTCGAGCACGCCGGCACACTCCACGTCGGCGTCCTCGAGCGGATCCGCGCCTCCCGCCGCGTGCGCACCCCGTCGGCAGACGTGGAGCCGCTCGGACTCGAACCGATCGGCTTCGACTTCGCAGGCGTCGACGAGACGGGTGACGTGCTCCGCTATGGACGCGCCATCTTCAGCGAGCGGGCGAAGGTCGAGGTCGATCACGAGCGCCTGGCGATCGCCCTACCGAGCTTCGCGCGCAGCATCGGCTACTCCACCGAGCTCGCCCTGCCTCTGCTCCTCCCGGTCCTGCCCCCCACGAGCGCCACCGTCGACGTGGCATGGGACGGCGCCCACCATCGCATCCTCTTCGCTCCCGTCGAGGAGGTGCGCCGCCTCCTGCGCGAACGTCCGCACGCCGAGGAGCTGTCGTGGTTGATCGACGCGCTCGTGCCGCCGACTCCGGCGATCTTCTCCGCCGATCCCGCCGGCGCCGCGTTCGCGGAGCGCTTCGCCGACCGCGTGTGGGATCGTGACGGCCTCGCGCGCGCCACGCGCACGCCGTTCACCCAGAGCGACGAGGACCGTCACGTGCGGATCGGCGACCTCCCCGGCGACGCCCTCAACTTCCTCGCGCTCTCCCGTGTACGCGAGGAGAGCGGCTGGTTCGAGGTCGTCACCCCTCGGAGCGGCGCGTCGTTCGCGGTGCTGCCGTACGTCGTGGTCTCGACGCCGGAGGGGCCAGAGCCGTGGTTCCTCCTGTGGAACGAGCTCCGCATCGCCGCGGTCGAGCGACGCCATCGGCAGCCGATCTTCGACGTCCCCGTCCACCCTCGGTACATGAACGCGACCGCGCGTTATCTCGCGCCCGACGAGGTCTCGGTCGACCGCGACACGCTCGCCGCGAGGATCCTCGGCGAAACGCTCTGCCTATCGAGCGGGGGGCCATCGAGCGGAGGGGCACCCGTTCGCCTCCGCGACGTGCGCACGCTCGGCATCGGGGAGCCTGCGCCGTCTTTCTCGAGCGAGCTCCGGACGCGCGTCGCCTGCGCGATCGATGCGACGTCGCTCCTCGACCACGCGCTGCCCGAGGACGCGATCATCGTACCCGCGCGTGAGCTCTCCGCGGCGATCCGCGCGGGGGTGATCCGCGATCCGGTGATCATCGGCGGCATCGTCGCGCTCGGCCTCGATCCGCACCGCGACGCACGCCGCGGCAAGCCGAAGCAGCGCCGCGCGTTCCTCGACCGCATGACAGAGGGCTCGGTCGTGCAGCGCAGGCTCCGCAGCTACTCGACCATCGAAACCGAGCAGCTCGAGTCGAAGACCTACGCGCGCGTGATGCTGCTCCTCCAGCACGAGTTCGGCGTTCGCATCGCCTACCCGAGCACGCCCGAAGATCGCTCGTTCTTCAAGGCGGCGTTCCGCGTGTTCATGGCCACTCCGCGCGAGGACCACCGGGAATTGCAGGGGCTGCACTGGTCGCACGACGCGTTCCACTTCGCGCTCGGCAACTTCACGCTCCCCGCCGGCCCCAGGTTCGAGGAGTGGTTCGAGGAGTGGTTCGTCTCCGGCGCGCCGATGCCTGAGTCGCTGCCGCCGGAGGGGGAGACGTTCGAGCTCTACGCGCGCGCGCTCAAGGCCGCGGAGGACGAGGCGACCTTCTTCAGCTTTTGGACCCTCTACGCGGAGAAGCCGTCGCTCGCGCGCTACGTCGGGAAGCTCACCTACCACGAGGCGCTGCTCTCGCTCGGCGTGAGCACCGAGCCCGAGGCGCGCGCGATCTTCGACGACGTCACCGTGCGCGCGACCATCCCCGAACGCGTGCTCGCCGCTTCCGCCTACCGCGAGCGCGAGGACGTGCGGAGCCTCTTCGAATACATGCGCGGCTTCCGCGACTACCACCTGAAGGACATCAAGCTCGCGTTCAAGCACGCCTCGCGCGACGTCTACCGCGGGTTCTTCCTCCGCTTCGGCATCTACGAGAGCGACGTCGATCGCTACGTCACGAGCGTGAAGACGTTCACGGCGCGCCTCTCCGCGCACCCCCCGGGTCTCAATCCGCTCCTCGCGCTCTCGGCCGACGTGCGCGTCTCCATCGCGCTCCGGGTCTGGGACGTGATCAAGGCGATGCGGCTCCTGCGCAAGGCGGTTCCGGAGGCGCGCCGCGCCGAGCTGCTCCCGATCGTGCGCGCGACGTTCGAGGCGCGCCTGGTCGCGCTCGAAGGGTGCGCCGCCGCGTTGCGCACGATCCGCGCGCGCATCGGTGACGCCGAGCTCTCCCCGCCGAACGAGGAGACGTTCGCGGCGATCGAGGCTGCCGCACGCGAGGTGGAGTCGCTGCGTCAGGCCATCTGGGACGACGCCGAAGCCTTTTCCGTGCTCGACACGAAGACGATCGAAGCCGAGCGCGCCCGCGAGCTCCCGCGCTGATCGAAAATCTTCAATATCAATAGAAGACGAGGCCGAGCGAGAGCACCGCGCCGCGATAGCCACGGGTGGCGATCGACCACTCGGGATCCGGCGCGGTGTCCGCCGACGACTTCGAGTCGCTGCGCCCGCGCACGAACCAGCGCGCCTCGATGCGCAGGGCCATCGACTTGTCGAGCCGATGCTCGACGCCCGCACCGAGGAAGCCGCCGAAGTAGAACGCGCCCCACGGCACCCGCCCCTCGGGGAGCTCCTTGCTGCCGCTCTCGAAGTGGCTCACGCGCATGTCCATGCCCGCGGTCCCATAGAGCTGCGTCTTGCTCTTGGGGTTGAGGTACAGATAGAGCTTGGGCGGGAAATTCCAGGCGATGTCGTAGCGCTTGTACCCGCTCGGATCGTCGCCGTACCCCTGCTCGAGGCCGACCCCGAGCGCGACGCGACGCCCGAGCCGGAAGTGCGCGCCGAGGTAGCCGCCGTACACCGCGCTCCCCGAGACGATCCCCTCGGACGACCGGAATCCCTCGAGCGCGACCCCGACCTCGAACTTCTTCCGCCGCCCGCTCGAGTCGGACGACGACTCCGACTCGGACGACGACGAGCCCTGATCGTCGTCCTCTTCGTGCGCGGATGCGCGCGGCGCGACCAGGAGCAGGGAGGAGGCGACGAGGACCGGCAGCACACGAAGGACGCTCATGCTCGGGACAACGCGGGCGCGGAGCGGTCCTTACAGGTCCCGTAGACGACGCTCGTCGGGGCTTCGCGCACGTCGACCTCGCACCCCTCGTCGGTTGCGCGCGCGACGACCGCACCCTCGTCTCGCGGAGGCTGCCGCCTTTCTGCTGGTAGCAAGCGCCGAACGTTTGCGATGTTCGCCTTTTTGCGAACGCGTATCCAAACGGTCACACCAAGCCCGCAAAGTTGCGAACGTTTGCGCCCTCGTCGCGGCGGTCCCGGCTGAGGGCGGAGCTGACGTACGCCGAACCAAGGCCGGCTACCTCGCGGATCTGCGGTTCGGCGCGCGCGACGTCTACATCACGTGCGGCCTGATCGGCCTGGTCGGGCTCGCGCTCGTCGCGCGAGGCTGGTCGAAGCGCTGACGGATCTCACCAGGGGAGCGGAGCCAGGTCCAGGTCGAAGAACCCGCCACGCTGCTCGGGCCCGATGCGCTCGAAGGCGGCGAGCAGCTTCGCTGCGCACTCGTCCGCGGTCTGCGGTGCATCGTCGCCGCCGGTCGCGGTCTTGGTCCATCCGGGATGGATCGACACCGGGAGCACGTCGGGATCGCGTGCCGCGATCCACAGGGTCAGCGCGTTGAGGGCCGCCTTGCTCATCGCGTACTCGGGCTTGCCGCTCGCGCGGAATGCCGTCAGCGAGCCGGCCTCCGAGGAGACGTTCACGAGGAGGCCGCGCCCCTTGCGCAGCAGGTCGGCGAACGCGTCGTACACGCGGAGCGGGCCGAGCGCGTTCACCGCCATGATTTGCTCGGCGCGCGCGAGGTCCATGCCGGGCGCGCGCTGCGGGCCTCCGGTCATGCCGGCGTTGTTCACGAGGACGTCGATCGACTCCGCGTTGCATGCGGCGCGTGCGCTCCGGACCGAGTCGGTCGACGTCACGTCCATCGAGAGGGCGTCACCGTTCGCTGCACCCGACGTCCCAGATGCGCATGCGTCGCGCACCGTCTCGATCACGCGATGACCACCGGCGCGTGCGGTGCGCACGAGTGCTTCGCCGATGCCGCGGGATGCGCCGGTGATGAGGAACGTCGCCATCTCGAGAGCTCAGTGCCAGGCCGACGCGGTCTTCACGGGCTGACCGGTGCGGTCGTGGTCGTCGAGGGCCTTCTGCGAAGGGATCTTGCAGCCGAGACAGGACGGGAACTGGGAGCCGTGCGCGCAGGTCACGATGATCGCGCTCGCCGGATCCTCGAATTCGACGGGCTCGATGTGGCGACCGCACGCGACACAGTGGATGTGCTGGCCTTCACCGCCGCCGCCGCCGGCCGGTCCCTTTCCTTCGGCTGTTTTCCTCTCGCGCTTGGTGAGCTTCTTCTCTCGCTTCATGTTGGGGCCGCGTAGATTCGCACGAGGCGCCTCATGTTGGCTACGCTGGTGTCGTGCGCTCCGCAGTCGCTCTGTTCTCGGTCGCTGTCCTGGTCGCTTCGCCCCGCGCCCGCGCTGCCGACGCCTGGAGCGATCCGTTCCCCGGGGTGCGCCACCTGCACCGCACGACCTCGAACCAGAGCATCCACGCGCTGGTGGTCGATCTCTGCGCCGCCGGCGTCTCGGTGCGCGCGACGGCGCACGGCGAGCGGGGCAAGCGCGTGTCGGCGTTCGGCGCATCCGTCTCGGCGCAAGCCGCGATCAACGGCGACTTCTTCTCCTCGGGCTTCTCGACCGATGGCCTCGCGATGAGCGGCGGTGCGCTGTGGCCCGGTGAGGCCGATCACGGGTACGTGGCGCCGATCGCGTTCGGTGATCGGCGGGTGGGGTTGATCCCGCACGAGGTCGTCGCGGGCGCCGAGCCCTGGATGCGCGAGATCGTCAGCGGCCATCCGACGGTGCTCGCGGGCGGTGTCATCCGCGACAACAACGGCGACGCAGGGTTGTGCGCCGCGCGCCATCCCCGCACCGCGGTCGGCCTCTCCGCGGACAAGACCAAGCTCTACATGGTGGTCGTCGACGGTCGCGCGACGACGCGGATCGGCATGACGTGCGGCGAGCTCGCGGGTCTCTTGCAAGAGCTCGGGGCGCACGACGCGCTCAACCTCGACGGCGGCGGATCGAGCGCGATGTGGCTCGGTGGGAGCGTCGTGAACAGCCCCTCGGACGGCAGCGAGCGCACCGTCGCGAACCACCTCGCGATCTTCGCGCGCGGGACGGGCGACCCCACGAGCTGCCCGATCCCGCGCTGGAAGGGGACGTTCGTCTCCGCGCCGGGATGGCCGACCGGCACCACCATGATCTTGCCCGTCGGCACCACCGCGAAGGGGTGCATCGAGATGCGCAACGAGGGGACCGAGACCTGGTCGCCCCAAAAGACGCTGCTCGCGACGACGCAGCCGCGCGATCGCAAGAGCGTCGTCCGCGCCGACGACTGGATCTCGGACAACCGCGCGGCGAGCGTCGACGTCTCCGTGGCGCCGGGGAGCACGGGCAAGTTCTGTTTCACCGTAAAGGCGCCGGCGACGCCGCAGGAGCTGACGGAGCACTTCAACCTCGTGCAGGAGGGCGTGCAGTGGTTCTCGGACAGCGGCGGCCCTGGTGACGACGCGATGTGGCTGAAGATCACCGCGGTGCCTGCGACCGCAACGGATGCTGGCGTGATCGACGCCGCTTCGAAGGACGCGACGGGCGTGGACGCGGCGCGCGACGACGCCACCCCGCCCGAGGACGCGAGCATCTCCGACGAGGACGGCGGAGACGACGCGGGAGACGACGCGAGCCCCACTCCCGATGCCACCGACGACGGCAACCTCGAGGGGAGCTGCGGCTGCCGCGTCGCGCCCGCGCGGACGTCGCTCCCGAACGTCTTCGCGGTGATGACGGCGCTCGCATTCGTCGCGAGCCGCCGGCTCAGGTCGGCGGCGGCACGACGACTCCCCGCGGCGCGAGATCGATCCTGCCGAGATCCTCGTTCGTTCCCGTGATCTGCACGTCGATCGGATCGCCGATCGCGTAGCTCTGCCCCTCCGACACGAGCGCGCGGCGCGCGAGGTCGATGCGATAGGGGCCGCCGGGCAGCGCTTCGTTCGCGATGGTTCCGGTGACGGCCATTCCCACGAGCTGCACGACGAGGCCGAACGGCTTCACGGCGACGACGTTTCCCGCGAACGGCTCACCGACCCGGTTCGCGAAGAGGCGCGCGGCGAGCATGCGCAGCCGCTCGTTCTCGGCCTTCGCGGCGCGGCGCGCGACGTTGTTCAGATGCATCCCGAGCGCCTCGAGCGCCGGATCGCCGGCGTGCAGATCGCGACGGCCGGCGAGGAACGCCTTCACCACGCGATGCACCGCGAGATCGGCGTAGCGCCGGATCGGC
>JBKJQC010000143.1:0-9338 GCA_046593995.1 Polyangiales bacterium | reverse complement strand
CGTCATCGAGCATGCGCACCTCACCGACTTCATCGCGCCCAACGTCGGCCTGCTCGGTGACCAAGTCCTCCGCTTCAGTCGCCCGAACACGGAGGTCGTCGCCTATCAGATCTCCTCCACCCTGCTCGCTCTCGGGAGCCAGGGAGAGTTCATCCACACCTTCGTCCCTTGGCTGCAGCGCCACGTGCAAGCGGGCACCTTCCGCACGCAGGAAGGCATGCATCACATCGGTCGCGAGGCGCAGGACATCAACGCGATGCGCGCGGTGGCGCAGCAGCAGGGCGAGGTGATGCGACAGCAGCGCGCGGCCGAGGCCAAGAGCCGAGACGAGAAGGCGGGCGTGCGGTGGCCGATCCTCCTCGCGGTTCCGTTGTTCCTGTTCGCGGCGGTGATGGCCTACGGAACGAGTCGCTCCGTCACGTTCGCCGAAGAGCACGCGGAGACCGCGGTCAGGCAGCAGAAGGCGTACGACGCGGCGCTCGCGAAGAAGGACGAGGAGGGCGACGACGCTCCGAAGCCCAAGAAAGGTGATCCCCTCGCGGCCGCGACGCCGAAGAGCAAGGAGGCGGACGACCTCGCGTACACCCTCGCGAACAGCAAGAAGAACATCGCAGACTCGAAGCGACGCCAGAAGGACAAGGAGGAGGACACGATCGTCTTCGGCGCCGCGACCGGCGGAGCGCTCCTCGCGGGCGTGGGCATGATCGTCCTCTCGGTGATGCTCACCAAGAAGAAGCGCGCGCGCCTCGCCGCCGCGGCCGCTTCGACCTAGCGCGGTCCGGCCTCGCCGCCCGTGCGCTACGCTGCGCTCCAAGCCGATGATGCGAAGTCTGACGTGGATGTTCGCGATGTGCTGCGGCTCGGCGTGCGCGACTGCCGACGATCTCCCGATGACCGCGGTGGGAGACTCCGCGCCGGGGGACACGCTGACCGTCGACGGATCCGTCGCGGCTGACGGCGCCGCGCCGCCCGATGGCGCGACCCCTCCCGATGCGACGTCGGATGGCGACGCCTCGAAGCCTGATGCGGCCGGCGCGGACACGAGTGACTTCACGAGCGTTGACGCGACCGGCCCAGACACGAGCGGCGACAGCGCGGCCGCCGACAGCGCGGACGCGAGAGACACCGCGAGCGCCGATACCGCGGACACGGCGGCTCCTGACACCGCCGCTGGGGACGCGTCCGACGCGGGGCGCGTCCCCACGTCGTGCCGCGCACACCTGCAAGCCGTCCCGGCCGCGACCAGCGGTCCGCTCACCATCGATCCCGATGGCGCCGGGGGCGCTGCGCCGTTCCTCGTCCAGTGCGACATGACGACGGACGGCGGCGGATTCACGCTCGTCTATCTCCCGAGCTCGCTGAACCACAACACGACGTCGCTCGACTACACGATCAGCAGCGCACTGCTGCTCGCGGGCGCGAGCGACGCGCTGCTCGCCTTCCGCACATCGACCGGCGTGGTCGTCGGCGACACGGCGACGTTCGCGCTCCCGACGCAATGGCGCACGCAGTCTCCGTTCAAGTACCCGAACAGCGATCTCGTGGTCAGCGCGAAGGTCGCCGGGGTGACGGCGTCGACGACGCTCCGCTTCGGGAACTGGGACTTCGCCGCGACGTGCGGCGACGCGTGGCGAACCGATCCCTCGTCGATCGTCTCCTGGGGGCGCATCTGTCTCCAAGGGACGACGGCGCCCTTCTACAACGGGTTCGCGTCCGGAACGGCCGATGGCTGTCCGACCAGCGCGGAGTCCTACTTGGCGACGCAATGCACGGCGGAGCGCCGTTTCACCATCGCCGTGCGCTGATCCGACTCAGGGCCCGACGGGGGAGCAGGCCTCGAACGCGTCGTTGAGGCCGTAGGGCACCGACGTCGCCTTCACGCCGTAGTGCGAGAACCCCTGCGAGTGACCTTCCGCCTCGTGGACCAGGTTGTTCGCGACGTCGTACGCCGTGTCCACGAAGTAGCGGTTCATGTAGACCTTGCCGGGCTCGTTCTCGTAGCCGATCGTCTTGGAGACGTTGTTCTGGTACCAGGTGCCCATGAACATCTCGACGTCGATGGTCACCACCACCGAGCAGAGCTTCTCGTAGATCTGCGCCTGCGTGAGGCCGTTGGTCTCGGTCCAGCTCGCGGACAGGACGAAGTCCTTGAAGCACTTCGTCTTCATGGTCTCGTTCGCGAGCGCGACGCCGTCGCGGATCATGGTGAGCTCCGCGGTCGTCGCGCCGGTGATATCGTCGACCACGAGCACGGGCACTCCCGCCGCTGCGGTGTCGCCGGTCTTCGCCGTGTCGACTGCAGCGTCGCCCGATGTCGGCTTCGTGTCGGTCCCAGAGTCCTTGGCCGAGTCCTTCGCCGCGTCGCTCGTCGGCTCCGTGTCGTCGGCGATCGGCGCATCGGCGACGACATCCTGTGACGACGCCGCGTCCTCGTTGACCTCCTGGACCTCGGGCGTGCTGGATCCGCAGCCGACGAGGAGCAACAACGCGGCGATCGACGGGGCGCGGTTCACGGATGCGAAGCGTACCGCCCGCCGTGCGGAGCGACAACGCGCCCTCCGGAACGAAGCCGATCCGTCACCAGCTCGGTCACCAGCTCGGCGGCGTGCACGCGCGCGTGGGAGGGCCGGCGTCTGCCCCGACCTTGTTGCACGCGAAGCCGACGGAGCACTCCCCGGTAGCCGTGCATGGCGGGAGGCAGACGTCGCTGCTCCCGAAGCTCGCGCAGAAACGACCGATCGCCGTGCACGCGCTGCCGCACGACGTCGTACAGATTCCGTCGCCGGTGCCGGGCGCCGCCGTACACGTCGGCGTCGATGCAAACCCGTCGCACGGGAGAGGATCGACGAGGCTACACCCACCGCCGATTGCGCTCGGGTTCGGGAACAGGAGCGGGAAGAGCGACGACACGGTCCGCGCCGACGGGTCCGCGATCGTGCGCGTGGTGCCCCGCACGGTCACCGTCCCGATGTGGATGCACGCGCCGCCGGGCACGATCGTCGAGTCGCCGGAGATCTGGCGCAGCGTGACGTCGGTGAGCGTGCCCGCGAGCGTCTGTCCGGCGATCGTCGGGACGGACGTGAAGAGCGCGGTGCCGGAGACGGCGAGCAGCGTGGTCTTGGTCGAGCAGTCCACCGCGCTCGGGGTGGTCTCTGCGAGCGTCGTCGTGCACCCGAGCTCGACGACGACGCAATGGGTGCACGTGGGGAGCGCCGCGTTCGGACCTTGGCCGAGCGTCGCGCTCACGCCTTCGATCGAGGACGGCGCACCGTTGGCCATCACCAGGAGCCACGGGCTCGTCTCTTTCCAGTCGAGCGGCGCCATCGTCGCGCGCACGACGGGCGAGGCCGACGCTTGTCCCGTCGCCCACCCCGCGAGCTCGAGGGAGGCGTACTCGTCGCATGGCACCGCCGCTCCGTCCGCGGTGTCGGGAGCTTTCGCATCGGCGGTCTGGCTGTCGACGCGGGCGTCGCTGCTCGTATCGGCGGCTGCGTCGAGGGTTGTATCGGCCTTTGCGTCGATGCGGGCGTCGGGAGCGTCGACGGGGGCGTCGGCCCTGGTGTCGGCGCCCGCATCTGCATCGAGCGTCGCGTCCACAGTGACGTCGGCGAGGGCGTCCGGCGCCGTCTCGTCGGTCGCATCGGTCGCGGCGACACCGCTGTCCGCCGGCTCGCCCATGGGCTCTTCGCTCGTGCATGCGACCAGCGACATCGAGAGCGCGAGGAGGGTGACGACGGTGAGACTACGCGTGGTCATCGTTCGAACGAGGATACCCCGAGCGACGCGCCCTCACTTCACTCCTCGTAGGAACGATCGCCGGCGAGCACCTTCGTGAGCAGATCGTCGACGGCGTAGCGCTCCTCGCACAGGTCGAGGGGGTGTTGCACCGCGCCGATCGAGCAGCGCAGGAGCGCGCGGGCGTCGTCCTCGTTCGCGTCGTTCGCGGGCGTGGCATCGTAGTGACCCGTGCGCGAAAGGACGTAGAGCGCGTCGGTGCCGCGGAGCGCGCGTGCGAGGGCGACCGGTGCGCCGCCGTACGCCGTGAAGAACCGCAGCGCGCCGTCGTCTCCCGCGGTGACGAAGCCGCCACCGACGAATGCGAGCGCGCGCACGCCCTCGTCGTGTCCGCGGAGGACCGTCGTCGCGGCGGGGGAGACGACGTGCACCGTGCCGTCGAGAGACGCCGACGCGACCACCCCCGCGCGCGCGACGAGCGCGGTGACAGCGTCCTCGTGCTCTGCGAAGAAGCCGAGTTGCATCGGCGACGCGAGCGAGTACCGCGCGATGGAGCCGTCGTACGAGCCGCTCGCGAAGCTCTCCGCACCGGGTGAGCCGTCGAGCGCGACGATGGTGTGGATCGGACGCGCGCCGTGCCGCCAGGTCGCGACCGGCTTGCCGCCGACGCTCGCGTACGTCTGCAACGTGCCGTCGAGCGCGCCCGAGACGAGGTGCGCTCCGACGAACGCGACCGCCGAGACCCCGGGCGGGTGCCTGGAGATCTCGCGCACCTTGTGCGTCGCGACGTCCCACCACCGCACGGTGCCGTCGTGCGCGCCGGAGACGAGCGTCTTCGCGTCGGCCGAGAACGTGACGCTCGCGACCGAGCCCTTGTGGCCGGTGAGCTTCGCGACCGGCGCGCCATCGTCCGCGCGGAACAGACGAACGCTGTCGTCGTCGCTACCGGAGGCGACGAGCTCGGATGTGGCCGCGACGGAGAGCACCGCCGACGCGTGACCTCGGAGCGCGAGCACCCGCGTCGGGGCGGACCGGACGATGCGCACGACGCGATCGGCGCTCCCGACGACGAGGCCGCCACCCGGGAGCGGTGCGAGCGCCGTGATCGGATCGGCGTGCGCGCCGAGCGCGCCGAGGTGCATGCCGTCGCGCGCGCCCCAGAGGAGCACGGAGCGATCTTCGCTCGATGACGCGATCCGCGTCCCGGATGCGTCGAAGGCGATGGCCGTCACGCGCCCGACGTGTCCCTCGAACGTTCGGCGGAGCGAGAAGGCGGCGCCGACGTTCCACACGCGGACCGTGTGATCGGCGGACGCCGTCGCGAGCAGGGTCCCGTCGGGTGAGAACGCTACGTCCGTCGCGTGCTCCGCGTGCCCGACGAGGGTCGCGACGGGCCACAGCGTGCGCCCGTCGAGCACGCGCACCGTGGTCTCGACGGTCCCGACAGCGAGGTGCGCGCCGTTGGGAGAGAAGGCGAGCGACGTCACCGCCGAAGGCACGGTGGACACGCGGATGGTCGCGCTCTTCGCGACGTCGTGGACGCGGACGGTACGATCCGTCGACCCGCTCGCGAGCAGCGCGGAGTCGGCGGACCACCCGAGCGCGGTGACGGAGCCGGAGTGTCCGCTCAGCGTCGCGAGCTCCGCGCCCGCGAGCGTAAGGACGTTCATGGTGTGATCCGAACGCGCGACGGCGAAGGACGCACCGTCGGGGGCGACCGCGATCGCACTGACGTCGGCGTCGAGAGAGAGCGTGTGCTGCGCAGTGCCGCCCGCGAGCTCCCAGATACAGAGCGTGCGATCGTCGCCCGCGGTGACGAGGTGCTGCCCGTCGGGGGCGATCGCCATCGCGACCACGCGCGTCGCGTGAAGTGCGCGGAGCGTCCGCACCTCACGCAACGTCGGGCCGGCAAAGACCGAGACCAACGCGCCGTGCGCGACGACCAGCAGATCGCCGCCCGCGGACCAGCGCACGGAGCCGACCTCGGAGAAACCGTTCCGCGCGTCCACCGTCCGCGTCGCGTGCGCCACGTGCTCGAGCTCGTAGGCCGCGCGATCGAGGAGCCTTCGCGCATCGGCGGTCTCGCCGAGAGCGCGGGTCGAGAGCGGCGCCGAGCAGCGCCTCGCCGTTCGGTGCGTCCGCGGACCATGCCGCGAGGAAGCGCTCTCTCGCTCGATCGTGGTGCCCACGTCCTCCGGCGGCGACGCCTTCGAGGTAGGTACGACGCGCGAGCGCGACGTCGTGAGGACGGTGCGCGCGCTCGGCCAGCGTCTTCGCCGTCAGCGCGAGCGCGGCCCGCGTCTCCGCGTCGAGCTCCGGGATGGCGTCGAGCGAACCCACGAGCGCGCGCGCGTCTTCGTCGGCGCCGAGGGCGAGGAGCACCGCCAGCGTCGCCGGGTAGGTGCGCATGGCCTGCGTCGGACACCGCGTACGCGCCCGATCGAGCGCACGGCGCGCGCGATCGAGCCGCCCCTCTGCGACGAGCACGTCGGCGCGGGCGCGCTCGATTCGGCCGAGCGCACAGGGTGATCCGGGCGGACCGCCGTCCTCGACCGACGCGGACACGCTCGTGGTCGGGACCGGCCCCAGACTGCGCCCGCAGCCGACCGCGATCACGGCCGCGAGCAGGGTGCCGCGCGTGGGGAGTCGATGCCGCGCCGACATCGATCGAGCCTAGCACTCGACCGACCGACGATCGGGCGTGACGCGGATGTCCTCCGGTCGCTGCTCTTCGGAGGCCGCGGCGCGGTCTCGACGCGGCGCGCGATTGTCGGCCGCGCGCGAAGGCGTCACTACATGTGTCGTGCATTCCTTCCTCACGCCGCGTTCTCTCGGTTTCGCCGCCTTCTTCGCCGTGATCTACGGCTGTTCGGCCACGAAAGACGCCCAGCCTGGGCGCACCTTGCCTGACGGCAGCGTGACGACCGACGCTGCCGACGACGACGGGGGAGGAGGCGGGCTCGAGATCGGCACCGACGACGATGCGATCGTGGTCGACGCAAAGGCGGGACCGTTGCGCGTGGATCCGACGGACGCGGTCGTCATGCTCCCTGGCGGCAACCCCGCGACCGTCCCGTACACGCTCTCCGCGATCAGCATCGACGGGACGCTGAGCGACATCACGCCCGAGGCGAAGTGGTCGCTCGAGGACGTCGCGCTCGGCTCGTTCGCCGGCAACACGCTCACGGCGAAGGCCGAGGGCAAGACCAAGGTGCGCGCGACTGCGCGCGGGATGACCGTCGAGACCAACGTCGAGATCCGCGGCCCGGTGACCATCGTGTTGCCCGGAGCGCCCGGCGACGCAGGGAGCAAGTTCGGCGGCACCGCGGACGCGACCCGCGCGCCGAAGCCGCTCTATCCGTCGGACGGGATCATCGTCCCGCCGAACATGAACGTCCTCGAGTTCCACTTCGAGCCGGGGAGCGCGTCGAACACCCTCTTCGAGCTCTCGTTCCTCGGCGCAGCCGTCGACGTGAAGGTCTACTTCAACTGCACGACGGTCGGCGCCGGCTGCGTGTACGCGCCCGATGCCACCGTGTGGAAGCTCGTCGCGGAGGGCGGTCGCGGGGGGGAGCCCATCGCTTGGTCGGTGCGCGGCGTGAACGGCGCGTCCCCCGGCGCGGTCGGCGCGTCCGCTTCGCGCAAGGTCTCCTTCGGGCAAGAGGATCTCACCGGCGGCCTCTACTACTGGAACGCCGGTGCCGGCGCGACGATGCGCTACGAGTTCGGCGTCAGCGGCAAGAAGGGAGAGACCTTCATCAACGGCCCGCAGGCCGGCGCGACCTTCTGCGTCGGTTGCCACGCGCTCTCGCGCGACGGAAAGCGCATCGCGCTCGGGCTCGATTTCCCGTCCAACACGAACTTCCAGGTGCGCGACGTGGCGACGAAGGCAAAGACCTTCAGCGGCGCCGCCTCGAGCTTCTACTCGTTCAACCCCGACGCGACGCAGCTCCTCACTTCGAACGGTGTGAACATCGGGATCCGCGACGCTGCGACCGGCGCGGTGATCAAGCAGCCGTTGGTGCCGCTCGGCACCATGCCGGACTGGTCGCCCGACGGCGCGCGGATCGTCTACGCGAAGCCGAAGAGCGCGCCCCCGGTGCCGATCTCCGCGGTCGACAGCGCGTCGCTCGAGGTGATCTCGCTGACCGGCAGCACGTGGGGCGCACCGAAGGTGCTCGTGCCGTTCGGTGGCAAGAACAACTTCTATCCCTCGTGGTCCCCCGATGGCGCATTCGTCCTCTTCAACCAGTCGCCGAGCAACATGGGCTCGATGGACTCGTCCGACGCACCCACCGACGCGAGGGTCTTCCTCGTCAAGGGCGACGGCGGCACGCCGATCGAGCTCACGCTGGCCTCGACCGGTGGCGACTCGTGGCCCAAGTGGATGCCGCGCGTGCAGAGCTATCGGGGCCGGAGGCTGATGTGGCTCACCTTCTCGAGCCGGCGGCAGTACGGGCTGCGCCTCGAGCCGGGGAAGACCATGCAGCTCTGGATGACGGCGATCGATCCGGCGAAGGCAAACGCCGGCGAGGACCCGAGTTGGCCGGCTTTTTGGCTCCCTTTCCAGGATCTCGCAAGCGGCAATCACATCGCCCAGTGGGTGACCAAGGTCGAGCGCAAGCCGTGCTCGGACGCAGTCGCGGAGTGCGCGTCCGGCGAGCAGTGCATCGGCGGCGTCTGCCGTCCAGTGGTGAAGTGAAGGACAACTTCCTGGTCGCGGTTCCGACGAAGGTGGGCGAGACCGCGATCCTCTTGCCCGTTCTGCCCGAGAGACGGGCATCATAGGCCCCATGCCTCAAGGGAGCGTCGCCGGCATCCCCATCACCTATCTCGCAGCCGGGGGCGTCGTCCTCCTGCTGCTGCTCATCCTGCTGTTCTCCGGAAAGAAGAAGCCGGAGGAGGCGAAGGCTCCCGCGGCCGACGCGAAGAAGCCTGACGCGCTCGGCGACGAGCCCGCCGCGAAGCTCGCGGTGCCCGGCTCGTCCGTGGACGAGCCCGCGCCTGCGAAGGAGCCGGCGCGCATCCCCACGCCGAAGCCCGAGCTCGTCGCGAAGGCGGAGCCCGCGCCCGTGAAGGAGCCGGAGCGGATCCCGACGCCGAAGCCGGAGCCGGTGATCGCGAAGCCGGAGCCCGAGCCCGCGCGTCCGCCGACGCCGATTCCGCCGTCGCCCGCGTCCCCGAAGCCTGCGCCCAGCACGCCCGCGAAGGCGCAGCCGTCGGCCGCCGCGAAGATCCTGCTGGGGCAGCCGCGGACCACGGGAGGCTCGAGGCCGGGGATGCCGGCGGTGCGTCCGCCCTCGAACGATCGCATGCCCGCGGTGCGCCCGCCCTCGAACGATCGCATGCCCGCGGTGCAGGCGAAGGCTGCGATAGCCGCGCCGCAGCTGACGCCGGTGCCGAAGTCGGAGCCGAAACCCGAGCCGAAGCCGGCGATCGCCACGCGTCAGCCGACGCCCGCGGTCGAAGCGAAAGAAACGAAACCCGCGATCGCCGCGCCGCAGCTGACGCCGGTGCCGAAGCCCGAGCCGAAGCCCGAGCCGAAGCCCGAGCCGAAGCCCGAGCCGAAGCCCGAGCCGAAGCCCGAGCCGAAGCCCGAGCCG
>JBKJQC010000049.1:0-10254 GCA_046593995.1 Polyangiales bacterium | reverse complement strand
CGCGAGGTAAGCCTTCACCGTGCGGTGCACTGCGAGATCGGCGTAGCGGCGGATCGGCGACGTGAAGTGCAGATAGCGCGGCGCCGCGAGCCCGAAGTGAATCGACGGATGCACCGTGTAGCGCGCCGGACCGAGGACGCGGCCGAGCACGTTGCGCATCGCGGGCTCGAGCGGCGTGTCCTCGAACTGCTTCTCGAACGCGGAGAGGCCGAGCGGCGTCATCGTCGAGGAGAACCCTGGCTCGAACCCGAAGTTGTGCGCGTAGGACGCGAGCGATGCGACGCTCTTCGCGTCGGGCGCGTCGTGCACGCGGAACACGCCGGGGAGGCCGCGATCGATCAGCCACCCGGCGACGGCTTCGTTCGCCGCGACCATCAGCCGCTCGACGAGGACGTGCGCGCTCGTCGTCTCGCGCGGGCCGATCACGGTGGGCTCGCGCGTGCCCTCGTCGAGGGTGATGCGCGCCTCTTCGCGGACCAACGAGACGCCGCCGCGCGCGCCGCGCGTGATCGCGATGCGCGCCGCGGCCGTGCGGAGCCAACGGACCGTCGCGCGCACGGCGTCGGGGACGCCCGTCGGATCGCCGCGATCGAAAAAGGCCGCGACGCCGTCGTAGTCGAGGCGCGCGTGCGAGCGGATCAGGCTCGCGTACACGTCGACGGAACGAACGCCCCCCTCGGGATCGATGCGCAGCTCCACGGTGAGCGCCGGACGATCCTGCCCGGGGAGCAGACTGAGAGCGAGCTCGCTCAGCTCGCGCGGGAGCATCGGCACGACCTTGCCGGCGAGGTAGACGCTCGTTCCTCGGAGGCGTGCCTCGTCGTCGAGGGCGGAGCCTGGAGGAACGAGCGCGTCGACGTCGGCGATCGACACCAGCAGCCGCATCGCGCCGTCGGCCGCGGCGGGGAGGATCGCGAGCGCGTCGTCGAGATCCTTCGAATACGGCGCATCGATGGTGATCGTGGGAACCTCGCGCAAATCGCGCCGCCCCTCGACCCCGATGACCTTCGCGGCGCGCGCCTCCTCGAGCGCGGCCGGCTGGTGCACGGTGCGGATCTGGTGGCGCACGAGCACGCGCTCGAGGCTCGCGTCCGCCGGCGCGACCACGCGGTCGACGCGCACCGCGCTGCCGGCGATCGCTGCGACGACGAACGTTCCGTCCGCCGGCGGCGCGCCCCCTTCCGGCGCGACGACCCAGTCGGTGTTCGCGACCTCGCGATCGACGCGGACGAAGGTCCGCTGGCCGTGCGTCACGATCGGTCCGAAGAGCTCGCGGCGGCTCCGCTCGACGAGCGTCACCTCGTGCGCGGCCAAGCGACCCGGCTGGCTCTCGACGACGAGCGCGCTCACCAGATCGCCCTCGAGGAACGCGTTCATCTCGCGCGGCGGCACGAACGCGCTCGCGCCTTCGAGCCGATCGTCGAGCCGGCCGCCTCCTTCGACATGCGCCAGATCGACGAACCCGAACCCTCGGGGGTGGACGACGATGCGCCCGATCACGCGATCCGACATGCGCGTCGTCTATTCGCAAGGCCGGTGTGGGGAAAGTGCCGCGGCGTCACGAGGACCGACGCGTGTCCGGGAAACCGACGGCGCCCGGCTGGAAATGTCGCGAACACGACGAGAACTCTCGCGAGAAGTCCGTGGCGCGGGCGCAGGTGAATGTCGGCACGAGGTCTGCTGTCACACGGTCCATGCGCGCTCGCTCACGTCTCGGTCCCCTCCTGCTGGCTCCGCTGCTCTTGCTCGCATGCGCCAAGCGACCGACGCCGCAGACCCCACCCGGTGACGCGACCATGAAGCACGTCCCGACCAAGGTCGCACCGGTCGCCCCGAAGGAAGCCTCCGTCCCGACGCCGAGCGCGATCCCGGCGAACGGTTGGAGCGAGGAGGAGCGCGTCGCGCACGTGCTCTCGCGCCTCGCGTTCGGCGCGCGTCCGGGCGACGTCGAGCGGATCGCCAAGTCCGGTCTCGAGGCCTGGATCCGGGCGCAGCTCGCGCCCGCGACCGCGAGCTCCCTGGCGAAGCTCGACGCCCTCCCCGCGACCAAGATGAGCGTGAGCGAAGCGCTCGACAGCTACGTCCCGAAGAAAAAGGCCTCTTCCAAGGGAGCGGGCGGAGACGACATGACCCCGGCGCACCTCGCGCGCGAGCTCGGCGCGCAGAAGGTCGTGCGCGCAGTCGAGAGCGACCGACAGCTCGAAGAGGTGCTCGTCGACTTCTGGTTCAACCACTTCAACGTCGACGCGAAGAAGGGCGCCACGCAGTGGATGACCCTCGCCTACGAGCGCGACGCGATCCGCGCGAACGTCTTCGGCAGCTTCCGCACGCTCCTCGGTGCTACCGCGAAGCACCCCGCCATGCTCTTCTATCTCGACAACTGGCTGTCGAGCGGCGCAGCCTCGCCCATGAAGGCCGGCAAAGGAAAGGTCCGCGGTCTCAACGAGAACTACGGTCGCGAGCTCCTCGAGCTGCACACGCTCGGCGTCGACGGCGGCTACGATCAGGACGACGTCCGCGAGGTCGCGCGCGCGTTCACCGGCTGGACGATCGAGAAGCCGCGCGCCGTCGGCACGTTCCTCTTCCGGCCCGGCATGCACGACGGCGGCGCGAAGAACATCCTCGGCACGACTCTCACCGAGAGCGGCACGGCGAGCGGGATCGGCGACGGCGAGCGCGTGCTCGACATCGTCGCCGCGCACCCGTCGACCGCGCGCTTCATCGCGACGAAGCTCTGCCGCCGCTTCGTGTCGGACGATCCACCGAAGGAGCTCGTGGACGAGGTCGCGCGCGTGTTCAAGGAGACCGCGGGCGATCTGCGCGCGACGTACGAGGCGATCATCTTCTCCAAGCACTTCTGGGCCGACGGGGCGAAGCGGAGCAAGGTGAAGGATCCGTTCGAGCTCGCGGTCTCCGCGGTGCGCGCGGTCGGCGGCACCATCGTGCTCGACGCCGATGCCAGACAGGGACCGGGGCAAGCGGCCGAGCCGCTGATCAAAGCGGTCGACGTGATGGGCGAGCCGATCTACCGCTGCGCGCCGCCGACCGGCTTCAAGGAGGTCGCAACGGCGTGGGTCGGCACGGGCGCGCTGGTCGCGCGCATCAAGTTCGCGCTCGCGCTCGCGGAAGGGCGCTACGGCAAGGGGGGCCACGGCGTCGTCTTCGATCCCACCAAGCTCGTGGATCCCGCGCTCGCCCACGGAACCGACAGCGGCGCGCTGGTCGACGCGGTCGCGCGCGCCCTCCTCCACCGCGAGCTCGACGTCGCGACGCGGACGGCGATCGTGTCGGAGATCGAGAAGCTCCCGGCAGGTGCCCCCCTCGACTCGCCCCCTCTCGACTCGGGCGACGACGAGGTCTCCCGCCGCAGGCTCGCCCACACGCTCGGTCTCGTCCTCGGCTCACCGGAGTTCCAGCGCCAATGATCACCAACCGACGAACGTTCCTCTCCGCGCTCTCTTTGGGCACAGGCCTCTCGCTCGGCGGGCTGGTGTTCCGGGCAGAGGCCGCGGGCGCGAAGCCGAAGGTCCTGGTCGTCGTCTTCCAGCGGGGCGCCGTCGACGGTCTCTCGATGGTCGCGCCGGTGAACGACGCGCGCTACCAAGCGCTGCGACCGACGATCGCGCTCGCCAAGCCGAACGCGCCGAAGCTCGCCGACGCCGACAAGCCCAAGCCGCTCGACGCGACGTTCTCGCTCCATCCCGCGCTCGCGCCGCTGATGCCGTTCTGGTCGAACGCATCGCTCGCGTTCGTGCACTCCGTCGGCTCGCCCAACCCCACGCGCTCCCACTTCGACGCGCAGGACTACGTCGAGACGGGCACGCCCGGAACGAAGACGACGGGGGACGGCTGGCTCGCACGCGCACTCGCCGAGAAGCCCCGTACAGGCGAAGGGCCGGTGCGCGCCGTCGCGCTGCAGCCGACGCTCCCGCGCATCCTCCATGGTGACGGCTCGAGCGCGGCGAGCGCAGGGCCGCTCAGGGGGGTGGTGGCCTTCTCGTCCCTCGCGGACTTCCAGGTCGCGAAAGGGAAAAACGCCGGCGGCAGCTTCGAGGCGATGTACGAGGGCGCGCTCGACGAAGCACTCCGCGGCGCGGGCCACGACGCGTTCGCCGCGATGAAGACGCTCGATCCGAAGCTCGCGAGCGCGCCGCCGCAGAACGGCGCGAAGTATCCGACCTCGCCGCTCGGCAACCGCCTGAAGCAGATCGCGCAGCTCGTGCGCGGAGACGTCGGGCTCGAGGTCGCGGTGACCGACTGCGGCGGCTGGGACACGCACGCGAACCAGAGCCCTCAGCTCGGGAAGCGCCTCGACGATCTCGGCCAGTCGCTCGCCGCGTTCGCGATCGATCTCGGCGACCGCATGGCCGACGTGTGCGTCGTGACCGTGACCGAGTTCGGCCGCACGGTGAAGGAGAACGGCACCGGCGGCACCGACCATGGTCATGGATCCGTGATGGCGGTGCTCGGCGGCAAGGTGAAGGGCAAGCGCGTGCTCGGGAAGTGGAAGGGCCTCGAGCAAGACGCGCTCTTCGAGGGAAGAGATCTCGCGGTGACGACCGATCACCGCTCGGTGTTCACCGAGATCCTCCGCGCCCAGCTCGGAATGAAGGACACGACGGCAGCGTTTCCGGGCTTCACCCCCGAGAAGCTCGGACTCTTCGGCTGAGGAGCCCGGCACTCCGCGTAGGCTGCTCCCATGCTCACCCTCTACGACAACGCGTTCAGCCCCTTCGCGCGCAAGGTGCGGCTCGTCCTCGAACACAAGAAGCTCGCGTACGAGGTCGTCGACGGACTGAGCCTGAAGAACCGCGAGCGACTCGAGTCGGTCAACCGACGGGTCGAAGTCCCCACGTTGGTCCACGACGGCATCACCGTCGTGAACTCGGCGGACATCGTCGCGTACGTCGAGCGCGTCTTCCCCGAGCGTCCCGTCTACCCGAGCTCCGCCGCCAACTGGGCGCACGCACGCGCGTGGGAGCGCTGTTCGGACACGGTCGTCGATGCGATCATGATCGACATCTCGTATTGGATCTGGGCCGTGCGCCCCGACACCATGCCGGAAGGGCTGCTCGACGCGGCGCGCACGGATCTCGCCCAGATCTACGGCGCGCTCGAGCGACAGCTCACCGGCCACGACTTCGTGTGCGGCGAGCTCTCGATCGCCGACGTCGCGCTCTTCCCGCAGCTCACCGGCGCGAAGATGATGAACGTCCCGTTCGAGGGCGCGCTCTACCCCTCGCTCCTCGCCTGGTACAAGCGCATGCGCACCCTCGAGATCTGCCAGGGGGATCTCGAGCGCGTGAAGACGTTCCTCGGGCAAGGCGCCGAGAACCTCGACGTCGAGCGACACAAGATCTTCTGGCGCGGCGATCGGCTCGAGTGGATCCTCGCGCGCGGTCACCATCGCTGGCTCGTGCGCGAGATCGAAGAGGGGCGGGTGATCTGGCCCGGGCTCGGGATCCCCCAGACGTCGCTCTGAATCGAATCCTGAAGTTCTGAGGTGACGCCGCGTCCTCGGCTCGTCCACTGCTCGAGACGCGTCGCGCGGTCAGTCGTCGAGCACGGCGGCGAGCTTGTCCGCGCTGTAGCCTTCGCCCCGTGAGATGCCCTCGCCGAAGAGGCGTGCCCAAACCGTCTTGGGCAAGTGGGTCATCGCGGTCAGCCCGTGTTCGTCCAGTCCACCATCGTGAGGTCGCCGAAGTGCCGAAACGCCGCGTCCGCACTGACGAGCGTGAGACCGCCAACCACGGCGATCGCGGCGATCTGCAGGTCCTCGCAGGAAACGGCGATCCCGCGCCGCGCGAGCCGCGCGTCTTCCCGCCCCGCCCACGTGGCCGCGACCTCGTCGAAGGCGAGCATCGGGAAGGAGGTCCGTACGATGGCGTGATAGCGCTCGAGGGCCGCGCGCCTTCGGCCCTTCGGCAGACGCGCCGCCCCGGACACGAGCTCTTGCCACGTGATGACACTGACGGCCGCAGAGCGCTCGTGCTCCCGCAGGTGCCTCAAGAAGGTCTCCGACGGCGCCGGGCGAAAGGGCTCGCTGACGGCGTTCGTGTCGAGCAGGTACCTCATCCGACGCGCCGCCTCGTGGGCCGACCCGCCGCCCGCTCGAGCTCGGCGCCGCCGGTCTCGCCGCGAAGAGCGTCGAGCTGCTCGAAGAACCGATCCGCCGAGCGAAAGTCGCGCTCGGCCACGAGCACGAGGGTCGCGTGCCCCTTGCGGGCGATTCGCACCGGCTCGCCGGCCTCTGCGAGATCGGCCAGCCGGGCCAGGTTCTCCCGCGCGTCGCGGATCGTGTAGGTCTTCATGTGTACACATTAGCGTACGCATCGGTGCCCGCCAAGCGGCTCGGAGCCGAGATCGAGGCTCATTGCGTCTCCGCGGCTTTGTATGCCGGGCATGCAGGGTTCGGATGGTCGGCTGTCATCAGCGGAAGCAAGCTCGTGTCGATTCCATCCTCCACGCTGCGAACGCCGATCCACCGCATCGACGGCCGCTGGCTCGAGCTCTATGACGATCGAGGCGCCCGCCTCCGTGAGCTCCCGAGCCGTCCCGAGTGGGTCCTGGGCGTGACAGTCGCGCGCTCTACGCGGTCCCGAAGTGCGCGAGGAAGTCGTCGACGAGGACGCGCACGGCATCGGTCTGGATCGCGCCCCGCGCGCGTGACAACGCTTGAATCGCGGCCTTCACGTCGTCCATGCCCTCGCCGCTCACGCCGAAGCCGGGCTTCAAGAGGAACGACATGCCGGTGCACGCCTCGGCGGCGATGCGGTCGAGGAAGATCTCGAGCGCGCGCGGCGTCTCGAACGACTCCCAGCGCAGCACTCCGCGCCAGAGCTCTCGGCGTGCGGCCGCGGTCTTCTCCTCGATGGCGAGGTTCGTCCCGAGCTCCTTCTGCGGATCGCCGACCGCGCGCTGCACGGCGTCGACGATGCGGAGCACGTTCGCGTCCGCGAGCGACGTGCCGACGAAGAGCACGTGGCGCGTGAGGAGGATGCCGCCGAGGAGACCGGCGAGCGCGCCGCGCGTGCCGTCGAAGCCCGAGAAGCTCGGGCGCGTGAGCACGATGTCGTCGACGTTCTTCGTGGCGCACCCGTGCAGCTTCATCATCCAGCGTCCGGACGCGGCGCCGTCGTAGGGCACGACGTGCACGCGACCGCCCTGCCCCTCGACGGCGAGCTCGAACAGCGCGTCGTAGTTGGTGGTGACGACCTCTTTGACCGGGAGCGCCGCGAGGAGCGCGTGCGAGAGCCCGTGCTGCCACGCAGCCTTCACCCGCGCTGCGACGAGCTTGCGGAGATCCTCGCGTGCGCTGCGTTCGAGGAGGAGCGCGCGATCGAGCGGGCTGAGCGCGTGGACGTCGGATGGCTTCGACGGAAGGAGCTCGTCCTCGAGCTCTGCGAGGAGCTCGGACCAGTCCGGGAGATCGGCGCTCTTGCTGACGCCGGCACCGAGGAACAGCGCGAGCTCGCCGCGCACGGCCTGGGCCCCGAGCGCCTCTGCGCCGCGTCGCTGCTCCTCGGTGAGCACGCTCCACGCGCGCGGATCGTCGACGCGCAGGCGATGGACCTGGACCGCTTCGTACGCCGCGCGCTCCTGGAACACGAACGCGAAGTCGACGTCGTGCTCGTGCGCGAGGTCGCCCAACAGCGTCAGCATGCGCGTCAGGTGCTCGCCGATGACGCCCGCCTGGCCCCCGCCCTTGCTGCCGAGGTTGGGGAGCGCGAGGAGCGGACGCGCTCGCTTCTTCCGCGCGGGCCCGTCGGCGCGCGCAACGTCGCCGGCGACCTTCGTGAACGCGCGGATCGCCTCCGCGTACCACTCGAACGGCGTGTTCTTCCCGCCCGCGACCGGCACGACCCACGGTCCGCCCTCGCGCTCTTGCCAACGGAACCGACCGACGACGCGACCATCGGTCAGCTTCACCGGCGAGGTGGCCGTCGAGAGCGGATCGACGTGGTCGCACCAGATCGCGGACGGGAAGCTCTGCGGATCGCCCGAGATCGCGTGCGCGTCGGCGTGCAGCTTGGTGAGATCGCCGTGGACGACGAAGACGTGACCGGACATTGCGGCAGCATACCGAGGGATCCCTCGGGTACGGTTCGCGTCATGAACACGTCGCTCCGCGTCGCCGGGGGCGTTCTCGCGGCACTGCTCGTCTCGGGTGCGCCAAGAATGTGTTCGCTGCGCTCGGCGAACGTTACGCCCGGGTCTCCGCCGTCGAGCGCTCTCCGAAGTGGGACGGACCGCACGTGCTCGGCGATCGCAGGCTCGTCTGGGACGGCTTGAAGCGCCTGCGCGCCCGCCTTTTGCAGCACGGTGGGCGTGGTCGCGCGTCGCAGGGCGTGAAGCGGAGCGGGCTCACTGCTCGTGCCGCCGGACGACGAGGGCGCTCGATGCGCTGGGATCCACCCGGACGACGATGGCGTACGCCGCCCGTCGCCCGAGTACGATGCGGCGATGAGCACCGGCCGAGCCGCGGTGGCAGCAGCGATGGTCGCGAGCGCGGCGACCGCATGAGCCCTCGCCAGCGCGCGATGTTCTACGGCGTGACCGCGGCGGTGCTCGCGGCGATCGTGTGGAGGCTCTTCTCCGTTCCGGTCTTCCTCCATCGGATCCGCGGCGGTCACGCGCCCTCGCAGTCGTCGCTCCGGAGCGTCGGGACGCGCGCGCTGCCGCTGATCTATCGAGAGATCCACGAGCTCGGCGATCGCGAGCAGGGGGAGTATCGCGCCGATCTCGTGTACGTGATCAGCGGGATCCGACACGACGTGATCGCCAAGCGCATCGGCAGCCCCCTCTTGTGGGAGGTCGAGGCCACGCTCCTCCAGCCCGACGGCCCCATGGTCGACGCGCTGAAGGTCGCGATGGTCCGCGAGCCGAACCGGACGTCGCGCGAACGCATCGCGCTCTGGGCCGGCGAGCTCGATTTCAACACCAAGGTGGCATTCTTCTGCGGTGCGTTCCCGGAGGTCGCGGCGGACTCCACCCAGACGATGGTGTCGCTCGTCGACGGCCCGGTGCGCAACGCGACGCTCGCGTTCGAGCCGATGAAGCGGCCGCCGCGAAGTGATCCGAGCTTTCCGTTCCGCGATCTACCCGCCGACGAGATCGCTCGGATCCAGCGCGAGATGCGCGCGCAGCTCGCGTGCGCCGTGCCGCAACTCGTGACGGCGTTCACCACGGCTGCCCCCACGTGGACCGACAGCTTCGAGCCGCTGTGGGCGACGCAGATCGCGACCATGCTCGGGAAGCTCCGCCCCCTCCCGGACGCGGAGCGGACGAAGCTCCTCGCGGTCATCCCGAAGATGCGCTCGGGATTCCTGCTCTCGCAGCTGATCGAGCCGCTCGCGCCCGACCTCGCGCTCCCGACGCCGACGCCGTTCCGCGAGGCGATGCTGAAGGCGTATCGCGACACCAAGGAGACCGGCGTGCGCTTCGCGATCGAGCAGTGGGTCGAGGCGCACGGCTCCGACGCGACGCTCTCGCGCGAGGCGCTCTTCTGCGCGACGTTCGCCGACGCACCCGCCGACCACCGCTGGTCTCTCGTGGGCTTGTCGAGCCCAAAGGCACCGGAGATCGCGCCCTGCGTGCAGGCCGCGATACTGAAAGCGTACGAGGCGATCGCCGTCGCGCACGCCGACGACGATGTGCCGCCCCCGTGGATGCGACAGGCGGAGGCCCTCTTACGCGCGAAGCGCACCCCCGACATCATCGCGTGGGCGACCGCGCTGAGACCGCGCGTGAAGAGCTCGCGCATCGTCGCGCGCCTCGACGCGCTGATCGCGCCCTAGCTCACCGGCAGAAGTCGACGCGCGTCGGCAAGACGATGGCCTGCGCCGATCTTGCCTGCGGAGGAGAAGGCGATCCACGCCTCCGTCGGCGCTCCTCAGGCCTCCATCGGGGCTTGGATCAGTCCTCGTTGGTGGGCGGGGTTGCGCAGACCGGCGCGCTCGCGCCGCCGAGTGTCGCGAAGGGAGTGCAGCTCGGAGCGGCAGTGCCGTTCATGCGGGCGTCGATCCAGCGATCGAGCCACGACATCTGACGCTCGACGATGCCGTCGTGCGTCGCTTCGGCATCGCCACACGCAGTGACGGCGGTCTTTGCCGCGACGTCCTTCAGGTCGCGCGAGATCGCACGGCTCGTGGTGCTCATCGAGAGAGCACGCGCGTCCCTCGTGCCCCGGCTTGGTCGGCTGCTGTGGTGGCGAAGGGCGCCTTGACCGGCGCGCGGCTTTCACCGAGCCTAAGC
>JBKJQC010001292.1:0-4752 GCA_046593995.1 Polyangiales bacterium | reverse complement strand
GTGCCCCGCGTCGAGAAAGGAGAGGGTGATGCCCGGCGCAATGAGTTGTTTGCGGTGATAAGCGAGCCCGGCGAACTGACCGAGCGTGCGAATCACGTCCTCTTCGTCGTAGAGGGGCTCGACCCGCTCCATGTCCGCGCCTCCACGGGCGATGAGCTTATTGATGTGGCGGGCGTCGGCCGCCTGGATCATCGCAGAGTCCTCGAGCATTACGGCGCACAGATCGCGTGTGGCCGGCGTTGCGTAGATGCTTCCCTGATAGCCGCGGCGCACGAGCAACGGCAGGGCGCCCGAGTGATCCATGTGTGCGTGGGAGAGGACCACTGCGTCGAGCGCGTGTGCATCGATCGGAAGGTTCTGGTTCAGCGCACGCGCTTCGCTGCGCCGTCCCTGATAGAGGCCACAGTCGAGGAGTACCGTCGCGCGAGGAGTCCGCACGACGTGCATTGATCCCGTGACCTGCTGCGCTGCGCCCACGAATTCGACTTCGAACATTCGGTTACCCTTCGCGCCTCAAGGAGACGAGTGCGCGGGCGGCATGAAAGAACTGCCGCCGAGCCGCGGCACTGTTCGCCACGCGACCGCAGGTATCGCTCAGAACGCGCAGGAGCCAGGCGCCACTTCCGCCGTCGAGCCTCAGATGCCCAAGCGCGGGGGTGATGTCTGGGCAACGTGGGGAGCGGCCTGCGGCGACGTCGCGCGCAAACTCCTCCAGGTCATGCAACGCTTGCGCGGGGGAACGGACGTCGAGCACAGTCGCCTCCTCGGAGCCGCCTCTCGAGACAACCTAAGCTCTCGAGACAACCAAGCACTCGATGCGTGCGAGCGCCGTGCCGTCTTCTGCCGCCGCGTGCCCGGAGCAAGCGACGCCGATGGAGGCTCCCGCGCATTCGTAGTCCGGCGGCGACCGAGGGATGCGTGTGGCGATCGTCTACGTTCGTGGCGTTTCGCCACGGTCAGCGCGCACGCCGTCGTCGACGACGCAGCGGTCCGCGGGAGCCGTCGCAGTGCCCAATCCACTCTCGCATCATGTTGTCGACGGTTCCGATGAGGAGCACGCCGAACACCACCAGCACGCCGCTCGCGTGCGCGCGCCCCGCGAGCGCGAGGCCGATCGCGGCCGGAACCCACACCGTGGAGGTGCCCCGCAGCGGCACGAAGGCGGCGAGGAACGTGAGCACGATCGGGTGTGGCAGGCCGAGCAGCGCGTAGACGATCGTGCCGACGAGCCCCGCGTCTACGTCAGCCCGCGATCGCGTTCGTGCGCCGCGATCCAAGTGCGCCGCAGGTTGCTCGAGACGAGGCCGGCCACGCGCTCGAACAACGGGACCACGGTAAGGAGCCCCACGCGACAACGCCGATCGAGGGCGCACACCGTTCCGACGACCGGCCCGTCACCGAGGCGCACCGGCACGCCGAGGAACGCCGCGACGCTCCCGCGCTCCCGACGAAAGCGGGCTTGCTGCTCCACCGCGTCGAGGACGAGCGCCTCACCGGTGCGCCAGAGTTCGCATGGGTCGTCCGCTTAGTTTTGGGATCGGAAGCGGAGGGGACGTCGGTCGCCGGGTAGCGTGAGTCGGAGTTGATCGAGCTCGGCGAAGAGTCGGTCGAGCGCAGGGCGTTCGGCGGCATTGGCGGCGATGGCGAGGTCGACATCGATACGTGTCTTGCGGACACGCACGCTGCCTGGAGCCTTGAAGATGTTCGCAACGATCATCTTCGCCTCGCGAGGTCGCATGAGATGAACCCCAAGTCGAGCCGCCAGCTCGCTCTCGGCGTTCGCGCACGCGATGCGGATGGTGTCGAGCACCTGCTTTCGCCTTCCCTCGTGGCGCACGAGGACGCCCGCGAGCTCCGTGTCGGCGACGCGCGCCTTGCTCGGCGTCGACGGGCGCTGTGCGAGGAACGTCGCCTGGTCCTCGCGCGCGCACCGGATCTCCTCTTCCCATCGTGTGCAGCGCGCATCCCCGGCCGGGAGCGCCGCAAGCTTGCGACGCGCGTCACCCTCGCGGACGCATGCGGCGCGCAGCGCGCGATCGAGCCGTCGGCGCGCGGGGTTCGGGATGATCTCGTCGGGGTCGACAGCGACGGTCTTGCGTTCGTCGAGCTGGTTGATGCCCCATCGTTCGACGCCGTGCTTGAAGCCGTTCTCTTGAAGCCATCGTCCTCGCATGATCTCGATGAGACGCGCCGCGGGGAGCGTGGACACGGCGAGCAGGTTGATCTGTCGACCGTCCTCGGTGCGCACACTGATTCGCCGCACACGTCCGCGTCCGCCGCCGAGGTTGGTGCGTGACTCGCTGAACGTGAGGACCTCGTCGTCCATCGTCACGGTCTCGGTGAACGCCGACGGCAGCAGCTCGGCGTAGGGACGACGCTCGTACGTCACGAGCTGGAAGCCGGCGTTGCGCAGACCGGCGAGTGTCTGCGGGAAGGCGCCAGCGCGGTCGAACGCGAGCAACGCGGACTCGCCGTCGCCGAGCAGCCCGCGGAGCATCTCGCCGATCGGCGCAAGCCACTGGCCAAGGGAGTCGTGCGACGGACACGCGACGCGCATCAGCGGGCGGCCGTCCTCGTCGTGCGCGTAGTAGTCGCTGACACCGGGGACGACGCGCTTGTCCTGCATGCGCCACCCCCGCCGAATGACCTCACCACCGGTGTACGGTCGCAAGTGGTTGTCGATGTAGAACACCGCAACGTCGCCGCGCGTCGCCGCCTCCTGCGCGACGTACTTGGCGAGCATCGCATGCTGGAACTGGATCGGCGCGAGGCCGTCGTGCGCCTCAGCGAACTCGGAGAGCACCGCGCGAACCGACGGCGGCGGAGGGCACTCCGATGCGCGCAGCAACTGAGGAGCGCTCGGTGTCTGCAACCTGCGCACCCCTTCGACCGTGTGCTCGCCGATCGCGAACGCAGCGATGACCGCGTCGAGTGCCACACGCAGCGCCTCGCGTCCGCTTCGAGCGCGAGCGCCAGCGATCTCCTCCGCAGCTGCGTGCACACCCAACCGCGCAGCCAGCGCGATCAGCACCCAGGTCCCGAGGTGCTGCACCGAGTCCGCGCGTTCTGGCGCCGCACCGCGGTCGTCATCGCGCCGCTCGACCGACGCTGGCGCAGGTGCGGGCGGGGCGTCGAACTCGTCGGAGAGCGCGCGTACCGGCGCCGCGACATCGAGGGGCAGTACCGCCTGCGCGCTCGTCACGTTGGTGGCTGCATCGGCGGGCGACTGCGCGCGCCGCCGGGACCATTCCGTGCGGACGTCGGTGACGCTCGTGCGCTTCCCCTTGCCGATTCGCGTCAAGGCCTCCGCGATCGTGACGCCCTTCTCGAACATCGCCTCGAGCTTCTTGCGATCCCGCGCCGAGTACACCCGCGGCCGGCCCGTCGGGTTGACGCGCGTGATCGCGTCGTGGCCCTCGCGCTCGTAGTCGCGACGAAGTTGGCGGATTCGCTCGCTCGACAACTCGAATGCGTCGGCGAGACGACCAAGGTGCATCGCCGAGTCTTCAGAGAGAAACACCACCACCGTGTTGCGTGTCGCGACGTCCTCGGGGCCGAACGCCGCGATCAACGTGCCGCCGATCCACACCTCGCGGCGGTCGCCGACGCGCACGACGCTCCCGACCGCCGAGAACCAGCGAATGCCCTGCTCGCGATCCGGGTCCGTCAGTGGGAGCGTCACAGCTTCGCTGCGCTTCATGCTGCGTGTTCGACGGAGCGGCGACCGGGAAATTCACAACGTCTTCTCGACGTCGACCCGCCCCGCACGCAACGAGATTTCCCGAACGCGGGAACGTCATGAGATCACGCCCTGCGAACTCTGGTGCGCGCGACGATGCGGGACAGCATCGCGGAGAACGTGGTCGTGGTCGGAGGGCCGGCGCAGACACCCGGCACACCCTCCCGTTCGGTCGCAGCGACGACGGTCCATCGCCCGCGTTGCACGCGCATCAGGAGAATCGTCTCCATGCGGCTCACATCCACGAGCGTACCCAACAGCGCCGTCACGTCGTCCCGCTGCGACGCGTGCCCCGTCGATTTGCCCTGCGCAGTCTCGCCCTCTCGCTGGTGCATTTTCCCTCTGATCCGTCTTGCGAACCGTCACAATCGTGCGGCGGCGACGGAGGCCTCGGGACTGCAGGGATCGTGCTCGTCCCTCGTGTGGACGGATGTCGAGCGCGCGGGCGCGGAGTCGAAGGATCGCTCGGTAGACCACCGTGGCGATTCTCCCCGTCGACCCCGGCCATGCCTCGACGCGACATCGCGCGTCGACCGCCGACAACGCAGAGACACGGGCGTGAGCCCGCAGCGGATCCGCCCGTGTCGTGATGGTTGTTCCGGTCAGAAGGTCTGAAGGGTCAGAAGCAGAAGGGTCAGAAGCAGAAGGATCAGAAGCAGAAGGATCAGAAGCCGTCGTCGTCGCCATCGTCGGTGACGTACTCCGCGTCGGCGGCAGATCGTCGCGGCAACGCCCCCCCCCCCCTGCCCGCATGTCGATCGCCCACCGCGCGGGGGTCGCGACCCAGCCTCACCCGCCGCCGCAGTGGAGACCGTGGGTTGGATCCTCTATAGACACACGTGCCCTTCGCGAAGTTCGACGAAGAGCCCGGGGCGCTGAATGTACCCCGTCACAACCCCGAGCACCCCGAGCACCGGGATGATGTCCGAGATACCGGTCGTGAAGTGAAGCGCCGATGCTGACGCTCCAGCGGGCGCTGCTCTCGATCGCAGTGGCGCTCGCGGCGGGGGGAC
>JBKJQC010000517.1:0-4280 GCA_046593995.1 Polyangiales bacterium | reverse complement strand
CCAAGACCCAATCCGCGCTGCTCGAGGCGATGGAGGAGCGGCAGGTCACGATCGACGGAACGACCATGAAGGGGCTCTCCAGCACGTAGGTCGTGCCGTCGATCGTGACCTGCCGCTCCTCCATCGCCTCGAGCAGCGCGGATTGGGTCTTGGGTGAGGCGCGGTTGATCTCGTCACCGACGACGAGGTTGGCGAAGATCGCCCCGGGTTTGAACTCGAAGTCGTGCGACTCCTGGTTGTAGACGCTGACGCCGGTCACGTCGCTGGGTAGCAGGTCCGGCGTGAACTGGATCCGTCGCACACTGCAGTCGATCGAGCGCGCGAGCGCCTTGGCGAGCATCGTCTTGCCGACGCCGGGCACGTCCTCGATGAGCAGATGTCCCCCCGCGAGCAGAGACACGAGCGCGAGCTCGACGACTTCCGGCTTTCCTTCGAGCGCCGATTCGATCGTTTCTCGCAGCCGCGCCAGCACTGGAAGTGGCGCCGGCAACGGGCGGAGGGCCTGCATGACCGCACGAGTGTAGCAAGGCGCGATGCCGGGTCACCTATCGGTGTCGAGCCCCCCCGCCGGGACGCCTCGACCATCCCGCCTCGCGCGCGGTTAGTCCGGTTTATCTTGATCTCTGGGGCGTGGCCGTGAAGCTGCGGGCGCTCGGCGTCGTGAAGGTCCTCGGGGGGACGCGCGTCCTGCGTGGGCTCGATGCGTCACTCGACGGCGCGGCCGTGCACGTGGTCGAGGGGCCGAATGGGTCGGGCAAGTCCACCCTGCTCTCGATTCTCGCCGGGAGGACCCGGCCGAGCTCGGGTCGGGTCTTCCTCCAAGAGGGGGAGTCGGCCCGCGCCGAGGGGCCGGGCCTCCGGGATTCGGTCGGCTGGCTCGGCCATGACCTCGGGCTCTACGGTGATCTCGACGTGTTCGCGAACGTCGCGCTCCACGCGTCGCTCCGCGGACTCGCCCCTCAGGCGTCGTGGAACATGGTGGCGGCAGAGCTCGAGGTCGAGGCGCTCCGCGATCGTCGCGCGCGAGAGCTCTCCCGTGGCCAGCGCCAGCGCGTCGCGCTCGCACGGACACTGCTCGGATCGCCCGCCGTGCTGTTGCTCGACGAGCCTTCCACCGGCCTCGACGCTCGCTCCACGGAGCGCTTGGCGGGGATCGTCTGTCGCGTGCGCGCGCAAGGGACCATCGTTGCAGTGGTAACGCATGATCCGGCGTTTGCGGACGCGCTCGAGCCGGTGCGGTGGGTGATGAGAGACGGGAAGTTGTACTCCAGGGAGTGAGTCGTGGGGGAATTCGACAGTCCGGGAGCCAGTGTTCCGCGCGTGGAACGATGCGCGTCTGGTTCGCGCGTCTGGTTCGCGACCTCCGGTGGCTATGGTGGCGTGGGACGAGTGGCGCGAGGCGCCGCGTTGGTCGAGTGCCGGACGCCACAGTGGGCGAGCGCGAGCCGAGGGCAGAGCGCGCGAGAGTGATAGACTCGACGGTAGAGGTGCCACTCTGGATCTGGGGCGGGTTCGCCGCGGGTGGAGCGCAGTCAGCGTGTTTCACGTGACACACTCATCCGTAGTGGCACGGCGTAGGGCGCGACTGTTTCACGTGACACACTCGGTCGCCCCTCCAGAGGCCGAGAGGCTCGGCCAGTGGGGCGAGTCCGAAGCCGCCCGTCGGGGAGCTCGACGACGATGCGGAAAGAGCGGCGGAGGAACGGGGCATTCGTCCGAACGCTGAGGTCATCGGCGCGCCCGCCCGGAGGGCCACAACCTCGATCGCAAGCGCTCGTCCGTGAAGGCGCGCGGCTCGACGGCAGGCCTCGACGTCGTGCAGCACCCCGAGTCGAGGTTCGCCGCGACGCGGGGCCGAGCATGCGACGAGCTCGGCATTCGTCTCTGCGCGGCGGACCGGGGAGAACAGGTCTCCTGCGGTCACGACCACGAGCACATCGGCGTCGACCGTCCTGGCGCGCCGTGCGATCTCCTCCAGATCGGGAGCGCCGGAGCCGGCAAGCGACGGCGCAATCGGGCGCTCAGCGCGGAACGCGGCGGGGAGGGTGACCCCCGAAGCCGCGGCGAGCGCGCTCGTCCGCGTCTCGTCCGATCTCGATCGCCTTCCCTCCCACGGCGTCCACGCCCCTCGCGCGCAACGCCCTCACCAGTGCGACCGTCGTCGTCGTCTTGCCGATTCCGGTACCGATGCCGATCGCCACCGTCGTGCGAGGGCCCCGCCTGACCATTTCTCGCCGAGCTCGTCACGGTGTCGGCGCTCCAGCAAACGCAGCCCGAACAGCGGCGGCCGCTCGGTCGATGTCCTCGAGCGAGTGGCCAGCTTGCACTGTGAGGCGCAGGCGGCTCGTTCCCTCGGGGACGGTCGGAGGACGCACTGCCTGCACGAACACCCCCGCTTGCTCGAGGGCGCGGGCACGTGAAACCGTCTCGGTCGCGTCGCCGACGACCACCGGGACGATGGGTCCGACTGAGCCGGCGAGAACCCAGTCGGCGGGCAGGGCGGCACGCAAGCGTGCGGCTCGCTCGTGCAGCATGGCCGTCCGCTCACCGGCTCGGATGACACCCAGCGCCCGGAGCGCAGCAGCCGTCGCGGCGGGCGCGAGCCCGGTCGAGAACACGAAGGAGCGCGCGGCGTTCCACATCCAGTCGATGAGCGCCGCGCTCCCGGCGACGAACGCGCCGCTCGCACCGAACGCCTTCCCGAGGGTGCCGACGAGGACATCGGGACGGATCCCGGCCGCGGCGGAGGCGCCCCGTCCCTCCGGACCCCACACTCCGAGGGCGTGCGCCTCGTCGACGTAGAGGGCAGCGCCGTGTCGCGCGCACACCGCGGCGAGACCGCCGAGCGGCGCCAGCGTGGCCTCCATCGAGAAGAAGGCATCGGTCACGACGAGCCGACGTGGCTCGGGCGCTGCGGCGAGCGCACGCTCCACCGCCTCGACATCCCGATGCGGCGTCACGACGACGCGGGCTCTGGAGAGCCGACACCCGTCGATGATGCTCGCGTGGTCGAGCGCGTCGGACACGATCAGCGTGCGCTCGCCCCGACTGGCGCCGGCATGCGCTCCGGCGAGCGCCGCGATCGCGCCGACGTTCGCGGCATAGCCGCTCGAGAACAGCAGCACTGCCTCGACGCCGAGCCACTGCGCGAGCGCTCGCTCGAGCTCGCGATGCACGGCAAGATCACCAGCGATCAACCGACTGGCCCCCGAGCCCGCGAACGACTGCGCGCGGTCGCCGGCCAGGCTCAGGTAGTCGTTGCTGCAGAGGTTGATCAGCTCCACGCCACCGCGGACGATCCGCGGCCCCGGCCTCTCCAGCTCGGGTCCGTGCACGCGGAGTAGACCGCGCTCTCGGAGTCGCGCGAGCTCGGTTTCCAACCACGCGAGGGGCATGTGCCCGCGTCTACCATCTTCATCGACGGCGGGCTCTCCCGCGAGCCGCGATGCAATGCGATGAGGCGGGATGCGGTGCGATCAGTACACGGCCGGAGGCGTGGGCGGCGTCAGCGGAGACGAGCCACCGCCCGCGTCGTCGTCGTCGTCGTCGGAGGCCTCGAGCGCGTCGTCGATGCGCGAGAGGAGGCGACGTAGGAGATCACGGCTCCGAACCTCGAGCTGCTCGCGCTTCGCCCGCTCCTCCTCGACCTCGTTCGCGAGCGCGATCGCCGCGAGCAGGATTGCGTTCGGCGAGACCGGCTTGCCCTTCGGCACGATCGCGCGGATGCGTTCGTCCACGACGCCTGCGAGCCTGCGGAGCGTGTCCTCGTTCGCGCTCGCGACGACGCGGTACTGCTGTCCGCCGACGTTCAACGTGACCGGAGCGCGCGCGGACATCGCTCGAGGAAGCTATCGCCAGTGCGCGAGGATAGGAAGTACGAACGTTCAGTGTCGGAAGGCGCCGATCAGCATGATCACGGGGTATGCCATCGCCTGCAGGTCGATCGACGCGGTGAGCACCAGGTCGAGCCCGCGATACTCCCCGCCGCGGTAGCGCGCGTCGAGGACGAGACCGAAAGCCATCGCGTAAGAGCCATGATGGTTGAACGAGCGGCCGCCCCACGCGAGGAAGGCGTTGCCGCCCGGCGCCGTCGTGCCCTCGTCCCGGCGGGCGAACGCGCCCCCGCCGAGCCAGAGCGGGAACGTCAGGTCGACCGGGATGAGTGCCACGACGCCCCCGCCGTACTCGCCATGCGAGAAGGCGCCCGTCCGCGCCTCGAGATAGGGCCCGATGCCGAAGTCCTTCGGACCCTCGCGGAACCAGATCGACTCGAACCGGAG
>JBKJQC010001153.1:0-4003 GCA_046593995.1 Polyangiales bacterium | reverse complement strand
CCTCGCGGATCATCGAGGCGAGCGCGGGGGTCCCGATGAGGACCTCGTGCGCGGCGACGCGCCCCTTCCCGTCGGCGGTCTTGAGGAGCTGTTGCGCGACGATGCCCGAGAGGCTCTCGGCGAGCATGCCGCGGACCTGCGGCTGCTCGTCGGAAGGAAAGGCGTTGATGATGCGATCGATCGTCGCGGGCGCGCTGTTGGTGTGGAGGGTGGCGAAGACCAGGACGCCGAAGCTCGCGAGCTGGAGGGCGAGCTTCATCGTCTCGTTGCTGCGGAGCTCGCCGATGAGGATCACGTCCGGATCCTCGCGGCCGGCGCTGCGGATCGCGGCCGCGAAGCTCGAAGCGTGGGTGCCGATCTCGCGGTGCGTGATCTGCGCCTTCTGCGGCTGGTGCACGAACTCGACCGGATCTTCGACCGTGAGCACGTGGCACGCGCGGCTCTTGTTGATGTGATCGATCATCGCCGCGAGCGTCGTCGACTTGCCCGACCCGGTCGGGCCGGTGACCAACACGAGACCATTCCGCCGCTCGGAGAGCTTCTTGATGATTTCGGGCGTCTCGAGCTGCGCGAGCGTGAGCACCTTCGTCGGGATGGTGCGGAACACGGCGCCGAGCCCGGGGACCTTCCAGAAGTAATTCGCGCGGAAGCGCGCGTGGTGTTTGTACGCGTAGGCAAAATCGAGGTCGAGCTCCTCGTCGATGATCTTCTTCTGCGCGGGCGTGATGATCTCGTAGAGGAGGCGCTCCATCTCCTCCTTCGTCACCTCGTCCTTGCGCATCACCTGCAGCTCGCCGCGCGAGCGCATCAGAGGAGGCATGCCCACCCCGAGGTGCAGGTCGCTTCCGCCTTCGCGGAGGAGCGCCTCGAAGAGGGCGTCGATCGCATGATCCGGAGTGGAGTCGGCCATCAGCTCTTCCTCCCGAATACGTTGCCGAGGAGACCAGGCTTCGGGGGCTCCGGCGGCGGCGCGGGACCACGGACTGCGGAGAGGTAGGTCTCCGGCGACTCCGCGAACTTCTCTCCCTCCTCCTGGGTGATCTTCCCCGCCTTCACGAGGCCCGCCAGCGAGTCGTCGAGACGGATGATCCCGAGCGATCGACCGCGCTGTTGCAAGCTCGGGATCTGAAACGTCTTCTCCTCGCGGATGAGGTTCCACAGCGCGACGGTGCCGGTGAGCAGCTCCACCGCGGCGTGCACACGCTTGCGATCGACGCTCGGCACGAGGCGCTGGCCGATGATCAGCTTGAGGCCACCGGCCATCGTCCGACGCACCTGCCCCTGATCGCCGGGCGGGAACATGTCGATCAGTCGGTCGATCGTCTTCGCGGCGCTCGGCGTGTTCATGGTGCCGATGACGAGGTGGCCCGTCTCGCTCGCGGCGATCGCCATCTCGACCGTCTCGAGGTCGCGCAGCTCGCCCACCACGATGACGTCCGGATCCTCGCGGAGAGCGCCCTTGAGCGCGCGGCCGAAGGACTTCGTGTGGGTGCCGACCTCGCGCTGGCTCATCATCGCGCGCTTGCGCGGATGCACGTACTCGACGGGATCCTCGACGGTGATCACGTGATGCGTGGACTCGCGGTTCACGTGATCGACGATCGCGGCGAGCGTCGTCGTCTTGCCGTGGCCGGTGGGGCCGGTGACGAGGATCAGCCCCTGGTGGTGTCGCGTCGCGCGCGCGACCTCCTCGGGGAGGCCGAGGCTCACGAGGGTCGGGATCTCCGCGGCGATGAGGCGGAACGTTCCCTTGTACCCGGTGCGTTGGCGCGAGACGTTGACGCGCGCGCGTCCGATCGCCGGATCGTCCATGGCGAAGTCGCAGGAGCCGGCGGTGTCGAGCTCGTCGCGGAGACGCGCCGGGACGATCGGCAGCAAGAGCGCCTCGGCGCGCGCCGCTTCGATGTTGTCGCCGCGTGGCGTGAGCTCTCCGGCCACGCGGAAGAGCGCCGGCCTCTCCGAGACGATGTGCAGATCGCTCGCCGAGGCGGCGCGGGCCGCGTTGATCAGATCGGCGAGCGCTGAGCTCGCAGCGACGGCGGCGGGACGCTTCTTCGCGTACAGCCCCTTGTCCGCGTCGCGATCCATCATGATCGCCGACTGCTTGCTCGTCGACGGGCTCCGCTTCGGGCGGGGTGCCTCGGGCTCGAGCACCGTCGTGATCGGCATCTCGGCGGTCGCCTGCGAGAGCGAGAACGGCGGCGTCGCGACCGGCGGTGGTGCCGGGACGATCGATCGCTTCGGCGGCGGGGGCTCGGTCTTCTTCCTTGCGCCGGGCGCGGGGGCGGCCGCCTCTCGCTGCGAGACCACCAAGCGCGCGCGCACGTCCTCGCCGCGACGTGTGGCCGTCACCGCGACGACGCCGAGACCGCGCGAACGGAACTGCCACTGGATCGGCGTGTCCGCGAGCCGCTCGACGTGACGATCGCCGCCGAGGCCGACGAGGATCGCGAGGATGTCATCGGCCGAGACCGGGCTCTCCTCGATGGCGATCCACTCGGCCCCGTGGCGCGCAGCGGGGAATCGCCCCGCGGCCAGCGCACACTCGGTCACTTCGATGCGATGGAGCGAGCGCAGCAGAGCTTGGATCAGGGGCGTCACGAGTCCTCGGCGGTTTGCTGTGAGGGGCGTCAACGGCCGAGCGGGGCGTCCCCTTCCGGGGCTCGCTCAGCCGTTCCCACCCGTACCACTCGCGGCGGCGGACTTCTTCTCCCGCGCGCATCGCTCCGTGAACATCTTCTCGTGGTTCTTGGCGACGGCCTTGTAGTCCGAGAAGAACATCGACTGGAACGGGCACGACTTCCAGTCCTCCATGCGCGGCGCCGACATGTAGCACGCGGCGTCGACCTGCACGTACGACGCGCCCACCTGCTGGCTGCACTGGTCGATGATCAGCGCGTGGAGGCGCGCTCCCTCTGCGTTCGCCTCGGCGAGATCGCGCGCGTCAGCCTTCTCGGCCTCGGCGCTGCCACCGACCTCCTTGCGGCACTGCTCGATGCGCCGACGGTTCGCCTCGTCGAGTCGGACGCGGAAGTGATCGGCCCACACGCGGCACTCGGTCTCCGTGAGCTCCGCGAAGCCGTCGTCCTTCGGGGCGGCCGCAGGGCTCGCGGTGTCTCCGTTTCCGCCGCGCGGTGACGCCGCGGGGGGCGGATCTGCGCAGGCTGCCAGGGAGAGGACGGTGAGGAGGGTCGGGATGAGCGCGCGCATGGCGCCGTCTTCCTCGCGCCCGAGGCGTGTTCGTCAAGTGTAGGCTCGGGAGCGCATGAGCACGATCACGAAGGAGGGCGAGCGCGAGCGCAGCTTCTGGGCCTGGGGCTGGGCGGACAAGCTGCCCGACGACGACACCCGCAAGGGACTCGTCGGGTTCGCCGAGGGACTGCTCGGCTTCACCGGCCTGGCACCGCAGCCGCTGCCACGGCTCGAGGACATCGCGCTCCCCGAGCCGCGCGTGGCACTGACGAGCGCCATCTCCGACTTCGTCACGACCGATCGCGTCGCCCGGATCGGCCACACGTACGGGCGCAGCTATCGCGACGTGCTGCGCGGCTTCCGCGGCGACTTCTCAGCCGCGCCGGACGCGGTCGCGATGGTACGCAACGAAGCCGACCTGGAGACGCTCTTCGAGCTCTGCGGCCGCATGCAGTACGCGCTCATCCCCTATGGCGGCGGGACCAGCGTCGTCTCCGGCATCGAGCCTGCGCTCCCTTCCGAGAACGGCTCCTTTCGCGGCGTGGTGTGCGCCGATTTGCGGAAGCTCGACCGCGTGCTCGAGGTCGATGCGGTCTCGCGCTCGGCGCGCATCCAAGCAGGCGCGACCGGTCCGGTGCTCGAAGCCCAGCTCGCGCCGCATGGCTTCTCGCTCCGCCACTTCCCGCAGTCGTTCGAGTTCTCGACGCTCGGCGGATGGATCGCGACGCGCGCAGGCGGACACTTCGCGACGGTCTACACGCACATCGACGATCTCGTGGAGTCGGTGCGGATGATCACGCCGACCGGCGCG
>JBKJQC010001126.1:0-17412 GCA_046593995.1 Polyangiales bacterium | reverse complement strand
ACGCCCTGCGCACGAACCGCAAGGCCGTCATCGTGCTCGTCACGGATGGCGAGGATCACCGCGAGGACGCGCAGCGCCCCTTTGAGCGCGCGCCGCGGGCCGGCGTCGGCCGTGACGAGGACGTCGAGCAGCCGCGCTTCGCCCATCTGCGCGGCAGCGCGCCGGCGACGAACGTCGCCGACCACCATGATCGCCACGAGCACGAGCGCGAGCGGCAACAGGAACAAGAGCTGCGGGTGCGCGAAGCTCACGGATACCTCCGGAGCACCAGCGCACGCACGAGCGCCTCGACGATCACCAGCGCCACGGCGGGGAACAACACGAGCGGGAAGCGCTCGACGATGTCGCCGGTCGCAGCCTCGAACTTCGTCTTCTGCAGGTGATCGAGGATCACGTGCATCGACGACCGCAGCTCGTCGGTCTGCACGGCCATGAAGAACTCGCCGCCGGTGTCGGTCGCGATCTTCTTCAACAGCTCCGGGTTCACGGGGAAGCGCGCGCGTCCGTAGATCGGTCGACCCCACGAGTCCTTGTCGACCTCGATGTCGACCTCGTCGCCGTTCCCCATCTGTACGCTGTAGACCTTCACGCCGAGCTTGCGCGCGAGCTCCGTCGCGTACTCGGGGCTCATCGAGCCAGCGTTGTTGTCGCCGTCGGTGAGGAGCACGATGACCTTCGTCGTCGCCTTCGAGTGCCGGAGGCGCGCGAGCGCCGTGGCGAGCCCGTCGCCGATCGCCGTGCCCTCGCCGGCCACGACCCCGGTCTCCATCTTCCCGACCATCTGCGCGACGCGCACGTGGTCGAACGTCGGCGCGGAGAGGAGGAAGGCTTCCTTGCCGAAGATGGCTGCGCCGATCCGATCGTCCTGTCGGCGCTCGACGAACTCCTGCACGACCGTCTTGGCGGCGGCGAGGCGCGTCGGCTTCAGGTCGGCCGCGCGCATCGAGTACGACAGGTCGAGGACGACCATGATGTCGATCCCGCTCCGCTCGTCGGTCTCGGCGGCCGCGATCGACTGCGGCCGCGCGAGCGCGAGAACGATGAACGCGATCGCCGCCGCGCGCAGCACGCCCGGCAGATCCCGGAGCCGCGCGCGGAGCCCGCCGGTCGCAGCCTTCGCCGCGATCAGGCTGCCGACGCGGAGGCGTGGGACGCGCGCGTCCTCGCCGAGCGTGCCGAACCAGAGGAGCACCGGCACGAGCGCGAGGCCGACGAGCCACCACGGCTTCTCCCAGCGGAGGCCCTCGATCTCGGAGGGGCCGAGCGTGATCAGCGGCCACGCGAGCGCGGCCGCGACCACGACCACCATCGTGAAGAGCACGAGGCTCACGCGCGCGACGCGGTGCGGGCGGCTCACGAGATGACCTCTTCTTCCCGCCGACGCTCGAAGCTGCGGAGCGGCGTCTCGCGGGTGGAGTTGCGCACCACCGTCGACGCGAGCTCCGCGATCGTGTCCTCCTCGCCCTGCGGGAGGAACCCGGCGAACTTCACGAGATCGCACTCGGAGAGGAGCTTCTCGACGTCCGCGTAGGGGACCATCGGCGAGGGGATGCGCTTCAGGCGCACGAGGATCTCGTCGCTGGTCTGCTCGAGGCCGTCGAATCCATACGTCGCCCCGAGGTGCGCGCGCACGGCGTCGGAGATGCGGTCGTAGTAGAGCTTGGTGTCGATCGTGCCGGCCTGGAGGTCGCGACGTGCGGCGCGGATCGCCTCCTGCGCGATCTTCCACGACGGCACTGGCTGGGGCGGCGCGGGGAGCGGCTTCGGCCTGCGCCGCAGCCACACGAGCAGCGCTGCGATCAACAAGGCGGCCGTCGCAGCGATGACCGCGGCGATCGCGATCGACTGCGCGCGCTCGTCCCGCATGCGCTGCGGCACCGACGGCGGATTCGGCTTGGGAAAGGGGTCGGTGGTGTTCGCCGTCGGCTGATCGATGGCGATCGTGTGCGAGGCGCTGCACACCGACAGATCGCCGCCGCCCTTGCGCAGCACGACGACCCTCAGCTCGGGGATGGTGAACGTCTTGCGCGGGAGCGACGTCGAGAGGACGACGAGCGGCACCTCGAGGACCGTGGTCGCGTGCGCGGGATCCCCGGGATCGGGCGCCGTCTTCGGCAGCGCGCCCTTGCCCCAGCTGCCGTCGTCGGCGACGCGGACCTCGTCGCCGAACGCGCGCGGCAGGTCGGACGGCAAGGTCGCGCTCTCACCCGCCGCGTGACGGACGACGATCTCGAGCTTCACGAGCGCTCCCGCCGTCGCCCGGTCCGGGACCCGCTCGGTCACGGTGGGCTTCGTCGCTCCCGGAGGAACGGTCTCGGTGCACGCGGCGTGCGCGCGTGCGGCGAACGTCGATGCGGCGGCGACCACGGCGAGGGAAGCGACGACGGCGCGCATCATCTCCCCTTCGCCCGACGCGCCCGACGCGCGAACAGATCGCGGATCGGCTTCACGTACGATCCGTCCGTGCGGACGACCACGCTGTCGATCGCGAGCTTCTTGAACACGGAGCGGACCGAGACCCTCCGCGCGCGCGCGGTGTCGGCGAAGACCTTGCGCACGTGACGATCGCTCGTGTCGACGATGACGTCCTCGCCGCTCTCGAGGTCCTCGAGCGTCGCGAGGCCGACGTCCGGGAGCTCGTCGTCGCGCGGATCGAGCAGCTCGACGGCGATCAGATCGTGCTTCGCAGCCGCGAGCGCCAGCGCGCGTTCGAAGCGTCGCCGACGATCGGCCTCGCCGCGACGATCGTGGAAGGCACCGGCCGGGACGAAGAAGTCACTGATGACGAACGCGACGCTCCGTCGACGCGCGAGCCGCGTGAGCGTCTCGAGCCCGGCGGCGAGATCCGTTGCGCGGCCATTCGGCGCGGTCGCGAGCACCTCGCGGGTCACGCGCAGGACGTGCTTCTCGCCCTTGCGCGGCGGGACGATCTTCTCGACCCGGTCGCTGACCATGACCAACCCGACGCGATCTCCGCCCTTGATGGCGCTGAACGCGAGGAGCGCCGCGACCTCTGCGGCGAGCCGCCCCTTGGTCGCCTTGACCGTACCGAACTGCTCGCTCGCGGAGACGTCGACGAGCAGCATCACCGTCATCTCGCGCTCTTCGGTGAAGAGCTTCACGAACGGCTCACCCATGCGCGCGGAGACGTTCCAGTCGATCGAGCGGACGTCGTCCCCCGGCTGATACGGACGCACCTCGCGGAACGCGATCCCCTGACCGCGGAACACGCTGTGGTAGTTCCCGGCGAGCACGTTGGTCGCCAGTCGAGAGGTGTGGATCTCGATCTGGCGCAGGGCTTGGAGGAGCTCTTTGGGAATCATGGAGCGGTCTAGGGTCTAGGGTCTAGGGTCTAGGGTCCTGAGAAGAGCGCGAGAGGAGAGAACGAGACGATGACCTCTCGACTCTCGTCGGGCTCTCGACTCTCGACTCTCGACTCTCGACCTCTCGTCACGGTTCCTCTCGTCTCGGGCCCTGGACCCTAGACCCTAGACCCTGGACCTCTTCACGGGACTTCCACCACCTCGAAGACCTTCTTCACGACGTGCTCGGTCGTGATCATCTCCGCCTCGGCCTCGTAGGTGAGGACGATGCGGTGACGGAGCACGTCTGCGCCGACCTCCTTCACGTCCTCGGGGGTGACGTAGCCGCGGTGGCGGAGAAAGGCGTGCGCGCGCGCGGCGAGGTTGAGCGCGATCGAGGCGCGGGGCGAGGCGCCGTACTCGATGAGGCCGTCGAGATCCTTGAGGCCGTGTTTTCCGGGCGATCGCGTCGCGTGCACGACGTCGACGATGTAGTCCTTCACCTTGTCGTCGACGTAGATCTGCTCGATCGTCCGGCGACCGGCGAGGAGCTCTTCCGGCGTGCAGACCGCCTTCGTCTCGTGCGCGCGCGACTGGGTCATGCGGTCCATGATCTGTCGCTCTTCGTCGCGCGATGGGTAGCCGACGCGGACGAGCATCATGAACCGATCGACCTGCGCCTCGGGCAGGGGATAGGTCCCCTCCTGCTCGATCGGGTTCTGCGTCGCGAGCACCGCGAACGGCATCGGCAGCGGATGCGTCTTGTCGCCGATGGTGACCTGACGCTCCTGCATCGCCTCGAGGAGCGCGCTCTGTACCTTGGCCGGGGCGCGGTTGATTTCGTCGGCGAGGACCAGGTTCGCGAAGATCGGCCCGAGCTTCGACGAGAACTCGTGCGAGCGCGGGTCGTAGATCACGGTGCCGATGACGTCGGCGGGGAGCAGATCCGGCGTGAACTGGATGCGCGCGAGCTTCGCGTCGATCGCGCGACACAAGGTCCGCACGGTGAGCGTCTTCGCGAGACCGGGGACGCCTTCGAGCAGCACGTGGCCGCCCGTGAGCAGACCGATGAGGATCCGCTCGATCATGTAGGCCTGTCCCACGATCACGTGGCCGACCTCGGTCACCACTCGGTCGACGAAGGAGGACTCCTTCGCGACCATCTCGTTGAGCGCGCGGATGTCGAACGACATGGCTGGGTAGCGCGGGTTCTAGTCGGACGGGACGAAAACCGCCACGCCCGCCCGTCCATTCCCGGTCGTCCCCAAGCGCCGAACCGCAGCGTCAGTAGCGCGGGACCTGGGGGTCGACCCGTAGGGACCAGGCGTCGATCCCGCCGCGCAGGCTCGCGACGTCGGTGAACCCGGCGCCCACGAGGATGGCGGCACCGCTCCGCGAGCGGATCCCGTGGTGGCAATACACCACCACCTCCGACCCGCGCGCGTCCTCGATCTCGTCCAGACGGTTCGACAGCTCGGGCAGGGGGATCAGCGTCGAGCCAGGCAGGGCCACCGTCTCGTGCTCCCCCTCCGAACGCACGTCGAGCAAGACCGGCGCGCGCCCGGCGGAGAGCGCGTCGCGCAGCTCCTCGACGGTGATCTCCCGGATCGGCATCTACATCGTCCAGCGGTAGCGCGTCACACAGCGACGATCCCCGCGCGCCGCGCACTCCACGTGCTCGAACTTCACGTCGCGTGCGCCGCTGTGTAGCACGTACGCGCGCGTCCAACCGAAGGCCGTGCGCTCGTGGTGCAGCGGCACGTCGGGATACCCCTCGAGGAATCCGAGCGCCGAGCGATCACTCTCCATCTCGACGCGGAAGTCGCCGGTGTCGTGATAGCGCCGCCAGTACGAGCCCGCGCGCGAGACGATCGTCGACGGATCGAGCACCCGCAGGAGCAGCTTGTAGACGCCGTTGAGGTGCTTCCGCGCCGTGTGCTCGCCGGCCGCCTCGAGCAGCGCGAGGTCACCGTGGCCGATCACCTGATCCGCGCTGACGAGGAAGCGCACCGACGCCCCGAAGTCGACCCACGACACCGGAAGCACCGAGCGACCGAAGAGCTCCCCGCGGTCGCCATCGGAGAGCGACGCCTTCACGCGATCGAGCTGCGCCGGCGAGCCGCGTTGCTCGACGTACTCGAGGTCGTCGAGGAACCCGAGCCCCTTCACCCTCCCCATAGCGCGAAGGATATCGCCTACGGAGTGCGGGCGTCGGCGAACGGCTTCGAGGAGGACCCAGGCGCGGTGCTCGCCACGTGGAAGTACACGCTCGCCGTGGCGTTGGTGCCGATTTGGCCCTTGCCCAGCGTCGTCGGCACCGGCGCGTAGACGAACCCGGTGTTGGAGACTGCGTACGCGATGAAGGACATGCTCGCCGGCCGACCGCCGATGACGCTCCACGGGATCGAGAGCTCGCGCACGTTCCCGACGTTCGCGTAGCAGCTGAACGGGTTCGACATGGCCCAGGCATTCGAGCCGTCGGCGAGGCGGTACTCGCGATAGGTCGCCTTCCCGTAGACGACGAGATCGGCGCGGAAAGGCAACGTCGCGTATGCCGCGCTGTCGTAGGCGAATCCCGCGAGGCTGCCGTCGGCGTTGGTGCCGCCGTTGCTCGGCGTGCGCGGCGCCTTCTCGACATAGAGAACCACGGCCTCCGCCGCGGCCGGGCCGCTCACCGCGAGGTAGAGGTTCGTGTCGTCCCACGTCATGTACCAGGTGTTCGAGTCGCTCGTCTGCTGGTTCTGGCCATCGGTGTGGACGCCGTACTCGCCAGCGGCGATCACTCCGTTGCAGGTCGGCGGCGTGCCGAACTGCGGCGCGGTGTCCGCGGTGTCGATCGCGACGTCACTCGCGTCGCGCGCGTCGGCAGCGTCCGCCGCATCGGCCGTCATGGTGTCGGTCGCCGCGTCGCGCGTATCCGAGCCGACGTCCGTCGTCGCGCTGTCGGCAACGTCCGCGACCGAAGAGTCCGTGCCGAGATCCGTCACGTTCGAGTCGGCCACGAACGTATCGCCCAGGTTCGAGTCCGCCACGTTCGAGTCGGTCGCGACCTCCATGCGGGCATCGTTCATGCGGGCATCGATCGAGCCCGTGTCGGCCGTGCCGGTGTCCGCGCTGGCGGTGTCGTCGAGCGTCGCGTCGGGCGTCGCGTCCGCGCCGCCGACGTCGAGACCTTGCGTCTCGGCACCACCGGAGTCGTCGACGGGCGTGACCGCCTCTTCCTCCGAGCTCGAGCACCCGGCCATTACGAGACCGGAGACGGCAAGGACCAACACGAACGGTCTGCATGCCGGCGAGCGCATGCAGTCCGAGATAGCACCTCCCTCGGGGGCGCGTCTCGCCTGGAGCCTACGCGGCGATTCCCTCGCCGAGATCCAGCGTGCTCGCGAGGTCGCCGAGTTGTTTCTTGAGCTTGGCCTTCGCGCGCGCTTCGAGCTGACGTGCGCGCTCGCGCGAGACGCCGAGCTGCCGGCCGATCTCGGCCAAGGAGGTCTCCTCGTCGGCCATCAGGCGCTGCTCGACGATGAAGCGCTCGCGGGCGTCGAGGCTCGCGACGGCGTCGGCGAGGGCGCCCTTCAGCGCGTCGCGCCGCTCCTCCTCGAAGAAGCGCTCCTCCTGGTTCTGCGCGCCGTCCGTGAGCCCATCGAGCAGCGTCGCACGCCCGTCCTCGCTCTGCTGGATGTCGAGGCTCACGTCTCGGGCTTCGAGCCGACGCGTCAGCTCCTTCGTCTTCTCGACGGTCTGCCCGATGCGCTCGGCGAGCATCTCCATCGCCTTTTCCTCGCTCCCCTCGCCGAGGAGATTCGAGACCATCGCGCGCTCGCGACGGAGCTTGAAGAACATCTTCGAGCGGAGCGGCCCGGAGCCGCCGCCGACCATCGACCAACTCTTGATGACGTAGTTGAGGATGTACGCGCGGCTCCAGTACGCCGCGTACGTGACGAAGCGAACGCCACGTTCAGGGTCGAACTTGCGGAGCGCCATCATCAGCCCGAGGTTCCCCTCGCTCACGAGATCCGCGAGCCGAAGACCGTACCGGCGATAGGAGAGCGCGATCGCGACCACGTATTTCAGGTTCGCGCGGATCAGCCGCTCTGCAGCCTTCGGGTCGGCTTTGTCTCGCCACTGTCGCGCGAGCTCGGTCTCTTCGTCTCGGTCGAGCGCCGTCTCTTCACGGGCCGCCGAGATGTATCGCGAGATCGCCGCGTCCTTGTCGGCCTCGGCCATGAAAGTCCGCTCCTCTCGTCACCAAGAAACACTGTTGGACACCGCCACCCCGGCGGTCCTGCGTCTTCGTAGGTGCAACACGAGAACCATGCGGAAGCGCGCGACCCGGGAACTCCGCCCGCCATTCCTGTGTCAACGGGTTACGATCGATGAGACGCATGCCCCTGCTTCGCGCCGTGCTCTTCCGTCTACTGACCTCAGCCGTTGTCCCGTCGAGCGCATTGCTGAGCACCGGCTGCGGCACGGCGCCCGCCGGGAAACCCGCGGCGGTCGCTCCACGCGCCCCGACCGAGCCGCCTACGGCTCAGGCACAAATCGTCGGCACGGACGACGATCCCGGCGGAACGGCGGCCGAGGTGTTCGAGCGCGCGAAGCAGCGCATGGCGGCGGGCGAGTACGCGCTCGCGCGGACGCTCTTCGATCGCGTCGTGAAAGCAGATGCGGCAGAGCGCGCGCCTCTCGCCTCCGGAGCGAGCGATCCGTCGCCGCTCGGCCGTGCCGCGGAGTACAACGCTGCGCTCTGCAGCGAGCGTCTCGACGCGTACGCCGATGCGCGCGATCGCTTTCGTGCTCTCGCGATGCGCGTCCCGAGCACCAGCGACGCCCTCGACGCGAACTTCCGCCGCGCCCGGCTCGACGTCGAGCTCGCCGACTGGACCGACCTCGGACAGGCGTCGGCCGCGCTCCTCGCGAGGACCGATCTCGCGAAGTTCGATCGCGCGGAGGCGCTCGGCCTGCAAGCGCTCTCGATGGTCCATTCTCCGAGTGGGGGCGGCGATCTCGCGAGCGCCGAGAAGAACGTGAGCGCAGCCGAGAAGCTGATCGACAAGAACGATCCGCAGGCGGTCACTCCGGCCGAGAACCTCGCCGCCGTACGCTTCGCGCGGGGCGAGATCCTCCGCGCGCAGGGCAACGCGATCGTCTTCATCGACAAGACGAACCCGACGGCGCCGATCATGGCGGCGGACTTCCCCGCCAAGATGGAGACGCGGTGCCAGAAGATCCTCGACGCGCAGGACGCGTACGTCGAAGCGATCAACACCTTCGATCTGCGTTGGGCGGTGCGCGCGGGGCTCCGCGTCGCGACGATGTACGTCGACCTGCACGACGCGCTGCTCGTGATCCCCCCGCCGAAGTCGGCGACCACCGAGGCGAAGAAGCAGCTGTTCCGCGGCGCGATGATGCTCCGCTACCGGATCCTCCTCGAGAAGGGGCTCGGCACCCTCGACCGCACGCTGAACCTCGAGAAGGCGGCCGGCGCGAAGTCGACGTGGCTCGACCAGGCGAAGAAGGCGAAGGCCACGCTCGAGAAGCAGCTCGAGGCCGAGAAGGAGGAGCTGAAGAAGCTCCCTTACACCGAAGCGCAGCTCCAGAAGGCGCTCGACGATCTCTCCGGCAAGCCCGGGAAGTCCTGAGCGAGCGCTCACTCGACGCAGACTCGGCGCACGGGGTCGCAGCGCAGCGGGGCGCAGTCCTGGTCGATGGCGCAGCGAACGCACGCGCCTTCGTGACAGCGTGGCTCGGTCGCAGCGCAATCTCCGTCCGCGGCGCACTCGACACACCGACCCGTGGAGTCACACCTCGGACGGTCCGCCGAACAGCTCGTGGAATCGCAGACGCAGAGCGAGCGGGTCGCGTCGCAGCGTGGTGCCTCCGATCCACAGGCCTCGGCGTCGCCGCCGCATCTCTGCATGCAGCTGCGTGCGATCGGATCGCACACCTCGTCGTCTTCGCAGTCGGCCGAGAGGCCGCACTCGACGCAGCGATGGGACGCGACGTCGCACCGCGCGCGGTGATCGCCGACGCAGTGCGCGTCGACCACGCACTCGACACACGCGCCGGTGACCGGATCGCAGCGCTGGCTCGCGAACGGACACGGGGTGGAGCAGCGCGCCGCATCGGCCTCGGCGGGGGCGTCGCCGGCCACGCTCGCGTCTGCGCTCGGATCCGCGGTGAAGCGGACCTCGCCATCGCACGCGGCGAGAGCGACGACGACGACGAGGAGTCCGCGCACCGAAGGATCGTACCGCAACGGCCCCGATCAAAGGCGCACGCGTACCCCGATCCATGCGAGGCCGCGGGCGCGCGGAATCGTCGCGACCGTGTCGACGCCCACCACCACGCGGGTCTCTCCGAGCGCGAGCTCGAGGCCCGGCGCGAAGACGAGCCCGAAACGTCGACCGAGCCGCAGCTCTCCTTCGACCGAGACGCCGGCACCGCCGAGCCAGCGCGTGCGCGTATCGAGGCCGCCGTCGAACGTGGTGCGGGCGATCCCGTGCCGAACCGCGAGCACGTCGAGCAGGAGTCGCACGTCGAAGTACGATGCGCGTGCGACGTCGACCGCGAAGCCGACGCCGAAGCGCGCGGTCGAGGTCGCGATCCGCGCGTCCTCGATCGCCCCGAAGCGGACGCCCCCGAGCGCGCGAACGCCGACGCCCTCTCCGAACGCGTGCACCGCGAGCTCGCCGCCGAGCCCGCCTGCGCGACCACCCAAGCCGAACGACGCGAGCGCCGCGGCGTCGAGCGCGAAGGTCCATCGCGGCGGGGGTGAGGGGGCGACGACGGGCGGCCGGGGGGCTGCGGTGACCGGCGTCGACTGCGGCTTCGGCTCCGGCGCCACGACCACCGCTTTGGGGGCATCCGGCGGGATGAGGGTGATGCTCGCGAGGCCGACGGCGCGTCCGCGTTCGGCGGGCGCGTCGCTGGGCGCGAACACCAGCTCGCGCTCCTCCCACCGGCCGTCTCGCATCACTCGCACGCGCAGGCGCGCTCTCGCGGCGGTCGGCCAGGTGACCACCACCACCGCGTCGGCGTGCACCTGCGCGCCGACGGCGATCGCGTTGTCGTCGGATGGTGGCGCCGCGTGCACGACGACGACCGCGTCGGAGAGGCCGTCGCGCATCGTGCTCACCATCGCCGACGTCGTCGGCGTTTCGGCCTCCGACGCAGCGACGAGCACCACGACGACGACGCCGAGCATCAGGGTGAAGCTATCGCCTCCTCTTGCCGAGGGGCGCGCAAAGATGCCGCGGCTTCACGGGCAGCGATCGGCGTCGACGCAGAGCGCGGCGCCCCCGCTCGCGAGCGGTGCGCAACAGCGACGGTCTCCACAGTCGGCGCACGGACAGCTCGTGCAGAAGGCGGCAGGGCGATAGTCCTGGCACTTGCCGTCGACGCAGAGCTGATCGACGTCACAGCTGTCGCCGCAGGCGCCGCAGTGCGCGTTGCTCTTCTTCAGATCGACGCAGACGCGACCGGCTCCTGCGGTGCACGACGTGAGCCCGGACGGACAGTCTCCCATCGTGTGGCACGCGCCGTTCGCGCAGAACTGTCCCGCGGTGCACGGCTTGCCGCACCCGCCGCAGTTCGCGAAGTCGGCGTTGGTGGCGACGCATGCGGTCCCGCAGAGCGTGGTGCCTGGCCCGCAGTTGCACGCGCCGCCGGTGCAGACCTGTCCATCGACGCACGCCTTCCCGCAATCGCCGCAGTTGTCGTAGTCGTTCTGCACGTCGGTGCAGACCCCGTTGCACGTCTTGGCCGATGCCGGGCAGTTGCACGCGCCCGCGACGCACGCCGGCTGGGTGTCGGCGCACGTCTTCCCGCAGCCGCCGCAGTTTCGCGGGTCGGTCGCGGTGTCGACGCAGCGCCCGTTGCAGCTCGCGCCCGCAGTGCACGCGCAGACGCCGGACATGCACGTCCCGTTCGGACCACACTGGTTCCCGCATGCGCCGCAGTTCGTCGGATCGGTCGAGGTGTCGCGGCAGGTCCCGCTGCAGTTGATCCGCGCCGGAGGGCATGCGCCGCAGGCGCCGTCGACGCACGCCTGAGCAGCCGTGCAGGTCGTCCCGCAGGCACCACAGTTGCGAGGATCGTTCTTCGAGTCGACGCAGGTCCCGCTGCACGTGAGCGTGCACGGTGTCGTATCCGCCGAGGCACCGTCCGAGGTGGCCGCGCCATCCCCCGGAGCGGAGGCGTCGGTGTCGTCGAAGACTACGCTCTCCCCACCGCAACCCAGGGCGAGCACCACACACAGCATCGAAGGAATGAAGTTACGCATGCCGACCTCCACGCCGTCCGGTACCGCGGGCCGCGTGCGGGCAGGCAGCGCCTGATCCCGAGCCGGTCGGGGTACAGTCGAATTCGTGAGTGAGCCCCTGCGCGCGCGGCCTCCGCTGCGCCTCGTCCGAAAGGACGAGGTCGTGCCGCAGGTGCCGAAGGCACCCACCCTGGACGATGTCGAGATCGTCGCGGCCGTTCGACGGAGCGATCCGAGCGCGGCCGTCGCCTTCCACGACCGCACGCGCCGACACGTCGACCGCACCATCCTCCGACTCCTCGGGCGAAGGACGCAGGACCACGACGATCTCGCGCAGACCGCGATGATCGAGCTGGTGAAGTCGCTCGCGGGTTTCCGCGGCGAGTGCTCGCTCGACACCTGGACCTCGCGGGTCACCGCGCACACCGTCTTCAAGGAACTCCGACGGCGAAAGCTCGAGCGCGCGACGTTCGTCGACGATCTCGACGCGATCGACGCCGCGAGCGTGAACGACGATCCGGCGAGCGCCCGCAGCTCGCTCGCCCGAGTCCGCGTGCACCTCCAGGCGCTCGATCCGCTCAAGGCGTGGACCGTGCTCCTCCACGACGTCGCGGGGTACGATCTGCGCGAGATCGCGGAGATCACCGAGGTCTCGGTCACGGCCGCGCAGTCGCGCCTGGTGCGCGGACGACGCGAGCTCCACGAGCGCATCCAGGCCGACCCCGATCTCGCCGAGATGCTCGAACTGCGGAGGCCGCGATGACCGAACGTCCGACGCTCGCCCGCGCTGCGACCGACCTGCTCGCGTCGCAAGAGCCGAGGATCGAGGATCCCTCGGTGCAGGTCCGTGCGCGCGCGATCGCCGCGATCGCCGAGGAGATCGCCGCCTCCGCGCGCCGTCGCAGGCGCGTCCGCGTCGGGCTCGGCACGGTCGCCGCGGCGGCCGTGGCGATCGGCGTGCTCTCCGCGCGTCCGCGCAGCGTGGCGGCTCCGGCCGTGGTCGCGGCGCAGTCGAACCTCGTCGTGCATGGCGGCACGGGCGTCACGATCGCCCACGGTGGCGCGACCTCGCCGGCGCACGAAGGCCTCGCGCTCCAGGGTGGCGACCGCGTGCTCACCGCGCCCGGAGCAAAGGCTTCGCTCACGCTCACGAACGGCACGGCGCTCGAGGTCGAGGGGGCGTCCGAGCTCGCCGTGGTCTCGAAGGATGACGATCATGTCTTCGCGCTCTCGTCCGGTGCGGCGACCTTCCACGTCGCGAAGGTGACGCCGGGCGCACGCTTCGTCGTGCGCACGCGTGACGCGGAGGTCGAGGTTCGAGGGACGGTGTTCCGCGTCGAAGTGGTCGACGTGCCGTGCGCCGGGACGACCACTCGCGTCTCGGTCACCGAGGGCGCCGTGGTGGTCCGCCGCGCGGGAGCGGAGTGGCGCGTGAGCCCGGACGAGCGATGGCCCGCGAGCTGCGGCGGCGTCGACCCCCTCGCCGCGACGCCGAGCGTGTCGAGCTCGAAGTCGGTGGTCGCACCGCACCCCGCGCCGGCGCCGAGCTCCGACCTCGCGACGCAGAACGACGTATTCGCGGAGGCGATGACGCGGAAGCGCAAGGGCGATCGGGTCGGCGCGCTCACCTCGCTCGACCGCTTGCTCACGAGGTGGCCGAGCGGTCCGCTCGCGGAATCGGCCTCGATCGAGCGCATGCGTCTGCTCGACGGCCCCGCCGCGAAGGAGGCCGCGAAGGCCTACCTCGTGCGCTGGCCGAACGGGGCCGCACGAACGGAAGCGCGGGCCATCCTCTCGCACTGATTCCGTCGCGGTGATGCCGATTGTTCGCCTGGTCTCGCCACCCTCGCGGTACGAATGGCTCATGCGCAAAGCCGCTTACCTGTCGCTGGTCGTCATGGCGTCGATGTCGCTCGGGGTCGCCTGCGGCGGGGAGGACACGTCCTTCGAAGTGCCGCCGGACGACGTCGGAGACGACGCGAGCACGGGCGGCGAGGCGGGTGCGGAATCAGGCGCGGAAGCCGGCGATGACACGTCCGTCATCGCGGATACCGGATCGCCGACGGACGGCGCGGGCATGGACGCGAGCACGGGAGACACCAGGATCCCGATCGACTCGAGCCTCGCGGACGGGAGCTCCGTCGACAGCGCTTCGACGGACGCGCCGCGGACGGACACCTCCCTTGCCGACGGGACCTCGGCAGACACGCTGCCCGATGTTCCGGGCCCGATCGGTGACGGCCCGTGCGGGGACGCGCTCACGAACTGCAACGGATTCTGCGTCGACGTCCAGACGAGCAACTCGAACTGCAGGACGTGCGGCAACGCGTGCGGCGCGGATCAGGCCTGCACCCTCGGAATCTGTGCGTGTGCATCGCCGAAGGTGACGTGCGGCACGGGCTGCGCCGACCTCTCCGGCGACGAGGCCAACTGCGGCGCCTGCGGCAAGGCCTGTGCGTCCGGCGCGACCTGCATCTCGGGGTCCTGCCGATGCCCGGCCAACCAGACGGACTGCGGCGATCGCTGTGTCGACCTCGCGACGGATGCCAAGGCCTGCGGAGCGTGCACCAGGCAGTGCACCACCGGCACCACGTGCGCAGCCGGCGTGTGCGCGGCCTGTCCGACGGCGACGCCCAACGTCTGCAACGGCACCTGCGTCAACCGACAGACCGATCCCAACGCCTGCGGCGCCAACTGTGTGAAGTGCGCGAGCGGCACCTGCACCAACGGCGCCTGCGCGGCCTGCCCGGGGACGACTCCGAACGTCTGCGGCGGCGCCTGCGTCAACAACCAGACCGACCCGAACAACTGCGGCCAGTGCGGTCGTCAGTGTGGCGCGGGCGCGACGTGCAGCGGGGGCGTCTGTCAGTGCCCGAGCACCCAGATCCGCTGCAACAACGTGTGTGTGACCCCGGCGACGGACGCAAATAACTGCGGGGCGTGCGGCAACAGCTGCGGCGACGGTGCTTGCAGCTCGGGCGGCTGTTCCTGCACGGCGCCTCTCGTGAGGTGCAACGGCACCGCTGCCGCCGACTGCACGAACACCGCGACCGATCCCGACCACTGCGGCCAGTGCAACCAACAGTGCGCGGCGGAGGCGACGTGCACCGGCAGCGCGTGTCAGTGCCCGACGGGCGCACAAGTCTGCGGAGGGGCGCCGGGCGATTGCCGGCTCACCGTCTCCGATCCCGATCGCTGCGGCAGCTGCAACAACAGCGCGTGCGGCAACCGCGAGTACTGCAAGAGCGGGGCGTGCGTATGCCGTCCGGGCTCGACCAGCTGCACGTTCGGGGCGCTCACGATCTGCGTCGACCTGAGTAGCAACGCCAACTCCTGCGGCGCCTGCGGGACCCAGTGCGGTCCGGAGACGACCCAGACCTGCATCGCCGGCAAGTGCCAGAACGTGACGACCTGCCCCTCGGGGACCAACCGCTGCATCAGCGGCTTCGGCGGGACCGACCGTGCGGCCTGCGTCTCGTTCCAAACCGATCCGCTCAACTGCGGCGGTTGCGGCACCGTCTGCGGCAACGACGAGGTCTGCGCGCGTGGCCAGTGCCAACCCTACGCGCCGGCGATCGGCTGCACCACCTGCCCCTGCGCCAACAACCTGTGCAACAGGCTCCTCGGGAACCCCGGGGTCTGCTGCCCGCCGCTGCCCGGACACACCAACCCCGAGTGCGTCGAAGGGAACGCCTGCCCGGGGACCTGAGCGACCTCGGCCCCGAGTTGGGCCTGTCACGTCTCCGCGAGTTACGCTTCGCGCGTGCGGCACGTCTACCGAGAGCGAGTACACTCAATGAGCTCCGCTCATGAGTGACGACGCGCGCGCCCGCGCGGAGGCGAGGATCGGCGCCGTCCTCAACGACAAGTGGACGCTCGAGCGCCTGATCGGCGTCGGCGGGATGGCCGCCGTCTACGCGGGACGCCACCGGAACGGCGCGCGCGGCGCGGTGAAGCTCTTGCACCCCGACCTCGCGCGCATCCAGGAGGTGCGCGAGCGCTTCCTCCGTGAAGGGTACGCAGCGAACAAGGTCGAGCACGTCGGCGCGGTGAAGGTCCTCGACGACGACGTCGTGACGTCGGGGCCGAGCGAGGGCTCCGCGTACTTGATCATGGAGCTCCTCGACGGCGAGTCGCTGGAGGATCGCATCTGGCGGAAGAACCTCCCGTTCCCGATCGACGAAGCGCTCGCGATCGCCGAGGACGTGCTCGACGCGCTCGCCGCGGCGCACGCGAACGGCGTGATCCACCGCGATCTCAAGCCCGAGAACCTCTTCCTCGTGATCCCCGAGAACCCCGAGGACGCAGGGGCGCACGGCTTCGTGCGGGTGAAGGTCCTCGATTTCGGTCTCGCGCGGATCGCGCATGGCGAAGGCATCACGCGCGCCGGCATGGCGATCGGCACCCCGAGCTACATGGCACCCGAGCAGGCGGAAGGGCGGAGCGAGGACATCGACGGCCGCAGCGACGTCTTCGGGGTCGGGGCGATCCTCTTCCGGCTCGTCACCGGCCGGAAGGTGCATGAGGCGCAGAACGTCATCGAGCTCGTCGCGAAGATGGCGAAGACGCCGGCGCCGCCGATCCGCAGCGTGCGCGCCGACGTGCCGCCGAACGTCGCCGCGATCATCGACCGCGCGCTGAAGTTCCGTCGCGAGGAGCGCTACGACGGCGCAGCCGCGATGCGCGCCGAGGTCCGCGCCGTCCGCAGCGACAAGCCCCTGCCGTCCACCATCGGCGACGGCATCGGCAGCGATCCGACGCTGATCGCGACGACGCCCGTCGCGCAGTCCACGACCAAGACGACGCGTCCGCCCCCTCCGCGACGAACGCTCGCCCCGGCAGCGAAGCCACGCCGCTTCGGCGCGCTCGTGTCGTTCCTCTGGGTCTTCGTCGTCGTCGTCCTCGGCGTGGCGTTCTTCTCCGGGATCCTCACGCGCGAGCGGATCGGCCGCGTCTTCGGCTTCGCGCCAGCGAGTCAGGCGGAGGTCGCGTCGACCGAGCCGTCGGTCGCACCGCCGCCGGTCGCCTCGCCATCCACGGCAGCGAGCGCGCCCCCGGAAGATCTCTCGCTGAACGCGCTCGACGACGCTTCGGTCGCCGGGGCCGACACCGTCGATGCCGCGCTCGACGCGCACCACGACGCCCACCACGACGTCCACCTCGATGCTGGGCACCTCAAACCGTGGGCGGTGACCGCGAAGCCGAAGCTCACGACGACCAGCACGGTGAAGAAGCCCGTGCCGAAGAAGAAGAAGTGAGACGCCCCGCGCGCGAGCGAACCCGGGTGCTCTCCTGCGTGCGCTGCTCTTGACCAGCAGAAACACCGCTGCTAGCAAGCGCGTCCCTTTCTTTCCGTCCGTCTGCTCCGAGCCCACGCTCGGAGACGTCGGCAGGATGGAGGACCGCCCGCGCATCGGTTGCAGAGCTTCCCGCCGGTCGGTAAGCTGCGCCGCCCTGACGAGCGAGCGAGACTCACCAACGCTCGGCCGTCTCGCTGGCGTAGCTCAATCGGTAGAGCACCTGTTTTGTAAACAGGCGGTTAGGGGTTCGAGTCCCCTCGCCAGCTCTCCGAAGGCACGATCGAGCGAACAGCGACATCGACAGCCAAGTCTCCGCTCTCCGCAAACGATCCGAACCCGAAAGACGAAACGACCTAGAATTTACGAGACTTCGAGCAGATTCGGAGGGTTGCCCGAGTGGCCAAAGGGAGCAGACTGTAAATCTGCCGGCTCTGCCTACGTTGGTTCAAATCCAACACCCTCCACAGTCTCTCTTTCTTCTCTTCTCTTTCGCGGGAGTAGCTCAGTTGGTAGAGCGTCAGCCTTCCAAGCTGAACGTCGCCGGTTC
>JBKJQC010001071.1:0-3813 GCA_046593995.1 Polyangiales bacterium | reverse complement strand
CTCGCGCCACGGCGCCGCCGCGGTCGAGAAGCGGATGATCTGACCCGCAAGTCACGAACAGCGAGAGTCGGCGGTTCCGCATGGGAACCGCCGAGCCTACCGTCCGGTCCGTCTCCCGTGTCGTGACTTGCGGGTCAGATCATCCGCTTCTCGACCGCGGCGGCGCCGTGGCGCGAGAACACGCGCTTGATCGACTCTTCCTCCTGCAGGCCCTCGACTTCGACGGTCGCGACGACGCCGCCACGCTTCTCCGCGTGCGACTCCATCTTGTGCAGCTTCTTGTCGGGGTTCATCGCGCCGGTCAGCGCGCCACCGATGAAGCCGATGACCATGCCGAAGAGCGCCCCGCAGATCATCGCGGGTGCGATCCCGATCTCGAAGGCGTGGAGGGGTCCGGCGACGAGCCAGCCCATCACCGCACCGCCCATGAGCCCGAGCACGACGCCGAAGAGCGTGTTGGCTCGGGTGTCGGACTCCGCGATCGGGCGATCGCCCTGATCCGCGTGCGCCGCGTGCACGTCGATGTTGCAACGGCTCCCGCGGACTCCCTCGACCTGCAGATCATGCAGCGCGGCCGTCGCGGCATCACGGTCCTGGAACTCGGCGAAGACGACGTGCTTCATTTCGTGCCTCATCTGTTCGGCCCTCGACCCCGGAAATCCCCGGGGTTGGAGGGACAATGTGTCGGAGGGAGGCAGAGCCGCCTTCCGGACCACCTGAGCTGCAAGCGCCGATCCGCCCACAGCAACCGACCAAAAGTGCGACCCGACAGATCCAGACGTCGCCCTGGTCCGTCTTCTCGGCCATCATGAGGACAGTTGTCGGCACCGGGACCAAGCGCTCGCGCGCGAGCTCCGTCGTCGAGAATCCCGAGAAGAAGATGATGATGCGGAGGCTGGAGGCGGAGGCGCAGGAGCAGGTCGAAGATCTGCGCGCGTCGCGTTTCTCCCTCACGGCGAGCGGTGAGCGGCCCACGATCGCCGCCGTCGACACCGCGATCGCGGCGCTGCTCATGTCGGGCGATCGGCACGCGGCGATCGCCCGCGCCGCGTCGACCTACGGGGCGTCCCTCGGCCGCCTCTGCTTCCTGCTCCTCGGCGTGCAGTCCGAAGCCGAGGAGGTCGCGCAGGAGACGATGCTCGCCGCGTACCACGCCGCGTCCTCGTACCGCGCCGAGGGATCGCCGCGCTCCTGGTTCTACGGCATCGCGCGCCGGATCTGCATGGAGCGCCTCGCGACGCGCGATCGCCGCTCACGACGCAGCGTCCTCCTCCGCGCCGACTCCGGAGAGCACGCCTCGCACGCGAGCGACGCTTCGGTGCAGTACGACCGACATGCGCGCGAAGCCTCGCTCAGAGAAGCGCTCGACTCGCTCCCCGCGCACGATCGCGAGCTCCTCGCCCTTCGGTTCGACGCGGAGCACTCGTTCCGCGAGATCGCCGAGACGCTCTTCATCGACGAGGCTGCCGCTCGCAAACGCGTCGGCCGCGCGCTCCTTCGGTTGCGCAAGGAGCTCGAGTCGACGCCGCCTCCCGCGATGGCCAGCGGAGGCAAACCATGACGCTCGCCGGCGGTGAGAACAGCTCCTGTGACGAGGTCACCGCGCGCATCGCCGAGGCGATCGACGGTGTGCTCCCCGCGCGGCTCGAGGCCCACATCGATGGCTGCGAGGCGTGCGTGTCGCTCCTCGGCGAAGCGACCCGGCTCGGCGATCGCATCCGCGATGCGGGCGATGGGTATCGACACGCCGAGGATTTCGCCGCAAGGGTCGTCGCCGCCCTCGAACCGGGAGAACCGGGAGAGTCGGAAGCGCCCACAGTTCCACGTCCGAGGAGGCTGATCGTCAGCCTGTGAGTCACGAATCGCCTGCTCGCCACTACTAGGTCTCAGGAGCCGTCGCTCTCGAAACCTAGAGTGCGAGCCCCCGTCAGGGAGGGGACCGGGAAATGCCGTCCGAACGTCCGTCACAGTCGTCGTCTACTTCGAGTCCGTCACGCGGTACGCCTTCAGTGCGTCCTCCGCAGGCGGATCAGTTCGTCGGCAAGACGATCGACAACAAGTACAAGATCAACCAGCTGATCGCGCGCGGCGGCATGGGGAAGGTCTACAAGGCGGAGCAGGCGCCGCTCGGTCGCGTCTGCGCGGTCAAGATCCTCACGATCCCCGCGGATCAGCTCGAGAGCGGTGACTTCCACAAGCGCTTCCTCCTCGAAGCGTCGATCGGCTCGAAGCTCACCCACCCGAACACGGTCACGATCTTCGACTACGGCGTCGACAACGGCACCTACTACATCGCGATGGAGTACCTCGAGGGGAAGACCCTCGCGAAGCTCCTGAAGGAAGAGGGGGTCCTCGACGAGGAGCGCGCGACGCACATCGCGCGTCAGATCTGCCGCTCGCTCCGTGAAGCGCACGCCATGGGCGTCGTCCACCGCGACCTGAAGCCGGCGAACATCTACCTCGTCGAGCACGGTGACGAGGCGGACGTAGTGAAGGTCCTCGACTTCGGCCTCGTGAAGAACAACGAGCAGGAGGGGGAAGACCTCACGCAGGCCGGCCTCTTCATGGGCTCGCCGAAGTACATGTCGCCGGAGCAGATCCAGGGCGAGCACGTCGACGGACGCTGCGACGTCTATGCGCTCGGCGTCCTCCTCTACGAGATGGTCACCGGTCACGTACCGTACGAGCGCGCGAAGCAGCTCGACACGCTGTTGTCGCACGTGAACGATCCGCTCCCCGGTCTCCGCGAGAAGAAGGCGGATCTGCAGATCAGCGAGCTCCTCGAGTCGGTCATCCTCAAGTGCTTGATGAAGAACCCGGCGGATCGCTTCACCGGGATGGACGAGGTCCTGACGACGCTCAAGGCCGCCGGCCGCGGCTCGCACACCGGGACCGCGGAGCTCGCGTCGTTGCGCGCCACCGGCTCGTTCGGTCCGAGCTCCTCGCAGAGCGGCTCGAACCCGTCGTTCACGCCGCCTGGCAACACGTTCCGTCCGTCGGCGAGCGGTGATATCCCCGCCGCGCAGCCCGCGTCGATCATGCCCGGCAACCAGCCGAAGGCACCGACCAAGTGGGTGGTCCTCGGTCTCGCTGCGGCAGGCGTCATCGGCGCGGTGCTCTGGTTCGCTCGCTCGCCACCCACACCCGCAGCCGCGGCCGGTCCGCCGAAGAGCGAGACGAAGTCCGCGCTGACCACCCCGACGGCCGCGATCGCTGCCGTTCCCGCGCCCGCAGCGAAGCCCGTCGAGGCCGATCCGAACACGTTCGTCTCGGTCGACAGCGATCCGCCGGGAGCCCGCGTGCGCGACGAGGCGAAGTCGATCGTGTGCGATCGCACCCCGTGCAAGGTGCACCTCGACACGCCGACCATGAACGTCGTCGTCGACCTCGAGGGGCACGCCGACGTGAAGCTGAAGCTCTCCCAGGGCGACGGCCAAGCGATGGCGAAGCTCACGAAGCAGACCTACAAGCCGGCGACCCAGGCCGCGCCGAAGCCGGTGGACAAGCCCCCGACCGCCGCTCCCCCGCCCACGAGCTTCAAGAACGATCCGTACTGAGCGCGGCGAACCGCACGGCACGCGCGGGCCGGAACGAACGCGTATCAAATCGGTCGGATCGTCCGCGGCGCTGTCGGGCGGACCTTTGTTTGTCCGCGGTGCTACGCCCGCGTCGCACATCGACGACGCGCTGCTACTCTCCTCGTCATGAGCAACGAGTCGCTCGGTCCGAAGCCGGTTCCGGTGGACGAACTACCGGAAACCGACGAGGAGCGACGCCTCGTCGAGGAGGCGCGCGCCGAGTACGCGCGCACGG
>JBKJQC010000496.1:0-4707 GCA_046593995.1 Polyangiales bacterium | reverse complement strand
GGAGGTCTTGCCGCCAGCGGCCTTCGGATCCGCCGGGGTGGCGGGGGTCGCGGGGGTCGCGCCCTTCGCCTTGGGGTCGGTCGGCGTCGCGGCCTTCGGGTCGGTGGTGGTGGTGGTCGTCGTCGTGGTGGTCGTCGTGCCCGCCTTCGCGTCGGCCGGCGCCGCTTCTGGCTTCTTCGCTGCCGAGCAGGAGCCTTCCTTCTTCCCGGAGCACGAGCCTTCCTTCTTGCCCGAGCAGGTGCCTTCCTTGTGGCCGGAGCACGAGGCTTCTTTCTTCCCCGTGCAGCTCCCCTCCTTGGGGGCGGCCGGCGCGGCGGCAGGGACTTCCTTCGCAGCGACCGGCGCCTTCGCCTCGTTCGCCGAGCCACCACACGCGGCGAGGCTCACACCGAACGCAGTGGCCGCCATCGCGAGGATCGTCGAACGGGAAACGCTGTGGGTCTTGCTCATGATCGTCATTGCTCCTTCGTCTCGTATCGTGCGGCGGGCAGCCTTCCGAGCCGACGCCGTGTTCGTCACTTCCCTACGGCGCCCGAGGGCGTCGGTTTCACGGGATCACTTCTCTTGTTCTTTCGCGCAGCGAAAGCCGACCGCATGCGACTTCGTCTCGGGCGGGAACGAGTAGCGGAAGCTCGGCCGGACCCAGCTCGGGAAGGCGCCGTTCCAGGCTCCTCCGCGCACGATGCGGTCGCTGCCGGTGCCAGGCCCCTTCGGATCGTTCTGGGCGCCGCCGGCGTACTTGCCGTCCCAGTCGGCCGTCCACTCCCAGACGTTGCCGACGACGTCGAGCAAGCCGTAGCGCGAAGCGCCCTTCGGGAACGAGCCCACCGGCGCGCTGTTCGGGAAGCTGTCGTCCCCGCCGTACATCGCCTTCACCTGCTCGCCGGCCTTCTTGCCCCAGGCGAGACACTCCTTGCCGCAGGCGTTGAGCCGCGTCTCGTCCGGCGGCTCGTCCCCCCAGGGGTAGATGCGTCCATCGGGACCGCGCGCAGCGAACTCCCACTCGGCCTCGGTCGGCAAACGCTTCTTCTGCGCCTCGCAGTAGGTCACCGCCATCTGCCAGTCGATGCAGTTGACCGGGTGCTGCGCCTTGCCGTCGGGATCGTTGATGTTGCAGAGCGGCGTGTAGATCTTCTTCTCGCGCGCCTCGATGTCGGGCCAGTCGACGACGGCCCATGCGCGCTTGCACTCGCCCTTGTCGGAGCAGGTCTTGTAGTCGGCGACGGTGACCTCGGTGAGGTCCATGCAGTAGGGCGCGAGCGTCACGTTGTGCGCCGGCTTCTCGTTGTCCTCGCCGGTGTCGGAGCCCATGAAGAACTTGCCGCCTTCGACCGCGGCCATGCCCTTCTGGCACTTGTCCTTCGGCGGGGCGGCGCTCGGCTTGGGCGTCGTCATCGGGACCTGCGCGCCCTTGGTCGCGGGATCCTTCTGCTCCTCGGGAGAGCGCTTGCTCGTCGCGACGATGCCGATGCCGACGAGGACGCCGAGGGTCACGACACCGCCGACGATCAGGCCGAGCGGCGACTTCTTCCTCTCGGCCGCGCCGTCGCCCATCTTGGTCAGCGCGCCGGAGGTCGAGGTCTCGCGCGTCGCGTCGGCAGCGGGAGCGGTCTCGGTGTTGGCCATCGCGCGCGGGCTGCGGACGGAGTGCGCATCGACGCCGGTCGTGGCCGTGCGACGCAACGGAGGTGAGCCGAGCCCCTCGCGGAGCGCGTTCCAGAACTCGCCGGCGTTCTGGAACCGATCGACCGGCTTCACCGAGAGCGCCTTGCGGAGGACCGCTTCGACCGCGTCCGGCACGTCGGCGCCGAGCGTCTGCGGCGTCGGGCGGCGCTGCTCGTCCGCCGTCGCCATGCCGAGCTGGATGAAGTCGTCCCCTTCGAGCGCGATCTTCCCCGAGACGAGCTCCGAGAACATGAGCGCGAGAGCGTAGACGTCGGTCCACGGGCCGGTCGCCCCGCGCGATCGCGTGAACTGCTCGGGCGCGCCGTACGATGGGGTGAAGGACGTGACCTGACCGCCGGTCTTCGTGAAGCCCTGATCGGCGGCCGACTGCACGACCTTGGCGATGCCGAAGTCGAGCAGCTTCACGTGCATCTCGGCGGAGGGCGGGCCGGCGTCGCGCGGGGTCGGCAGGTGGCCGACGATGAACGCGTTCGCGGGCTTGATGTCGCGATGAGTGATGTTGCGGCGGTGCGCGAGATCGAGCGCCTGGGCGATCGGCTGGAGGATCGCGACGACGGTGTCGAGCGGCCACGCGACGCCCGCCCACTCGTCCATCAGCGCGTCGAGGGCTTTCCCTTCGAGCCACTCGAGGACCATGTACGGCACCCACGCGCCGTCCTTGGTCGTGAGCGTGCCGATGTCGCGCGCCTGCACGATGCTCGCGTTTCGCGCCGAGAGCTCGGTGAGGAGCGCACCCTCCTGCACGAAGTCCTTGAGGAGCTGCTCACGGAGCGCGGGCGACGCGTCCATCAGGGACTTGAACGCCTTGATCGCGACCGGCTTCTGCCAGAGCTTGTGGAGCGCGCGATACACGACCGCGAAGCCACCCTCGCCGACGACGGCTTCGACGACGTACTTGTCGTCGATCGTCGTTCCCACGAGACCAAGCGGATCCGTGACCATCAGCTCCACCGAACGTTACGGAGATCGATTGGTTTCGGATCGTTCCCGAAGCGCCATCGTCTCGAAATTCACTGCATCGAGGAGAACGGCCCGAGCATACGCGCCCCTGTCGCACGGGTCGACCGCCGCCGTGGGTGGTTCGCTCCGACGCCCTCGACGAAGGCGAGAGGCTCAGGGGTCGCGTCCGAGCGCGGCCGGGGCTCGTGATCTCCGGCCGGGGGCGTAGGAGAGGCCCGCGAGCACGACGAGCGTCACCACATACGGAAGCGCTTGTACGAGCTGATGCGGAACCGCGTGCTGGTCCTGGAGCGCGATCTGCGCTGCGTCTGCGGCCCCGAACAGGAGGGCGAACCCGACGGCAGGGAGCGGACGCCATCCCGCGATGACGACGATCGCGAGGGCGATGAACCCGCGACCGCCGCTCATGCCGCTGGAGAACTGGTGCTGATCGAACGCGAGCCAGGCACCGGCGAGCCCGGCCGTGGCGCCCGCGATCGCGAGCGCCAGGGTGCGTGTCCCGATGACCGACACGCCTACGCTCGCGGCCGCCTCGGGGTGCTCGCCGACGGCCCGCACGCGGAGGCCGAGCGTCGTCCGGCCGAGACCGAGGACGGTCCCGACCACGACGACGACCACGAGCCACGTGGTCGGATCGACGAGCGTGGCGCGGATCAGCGACGCTGGCGCCCCCCCGCCCGGTGCGGCGCCGAGCGCGAGGATCTGCGGGGAGTTCGAGGACGAGTCGTAGAACGCGCGGAGCAGGAAGCGCGTCCCGCCGGCGGCGAGCAGGTTCAACGCGAGGCCGCTGATGATCGCGTTCGCCCGACCGTGGAGGACCACCATCGCGTGCACGAGCTGGAGCGCGACGCCCGCAGCGAGGCCGGTACCGAGCCCGATCCACGGTGATCCGGACGACGTCGTCCCGGCGACGGTCCCGAGCGCCGAGACCAGGATGGTGCCTTCGAGCGCGACGTTCGGCACCCCGGCGCGCTCGCTCCAGATCCCGCCCATGGAGGCGGCGAGGTACGGGAGCGCGATGCGGAGGGCCTGCGCCGCGAACGCGAGGGAGAGGAAGCGGCTCACGGATTGGCCTCGGCTCGGGGCACGGGAGGACGCGCGAGAAGTCGCTCGATCGCGGGTGCGACGGCGACGAAGAGGATCACGAGCGCGACGACGACGTCGACGATCTCCATCGGGATCCGCGCGTTGATCGCGAGACCTCCCTGCGACAGCGTGGCGAAGAACAGCGATGCGAGCACGAGCCCGACGGCCGACTCTCCGGCGAGCAGCGCGGCCGCGAGCCCGGTGAACCCGACGCCCGACGAGAGCCCCTCCTCGGCGTAGCCCTTGTACCCCAAGACGTCGTTGAGGGCGCAGAGACCGGCCACCGCCCCCGACAGCGCGAGCACCTCGATCTGACGCCGATCGAGGGCGATGCCGCTCGCGAGGGAGGCGCTCTCGGACGCGCCGATCGCCCGGATCTCGCGGCCGAAGACGGTGCGTCGCTCGACGAAGACGAGCGCGAACGCGGTGGCGACGGCGACGAGACACGCGACGTTCGCCGCCGATCCGGGGATGCCGAGGCGCGCGAGCGTCGCCCCGCCGGGGAGGTGCGACGTGTGGACCGACCCCTTCTCGGCGAGACCGCCCGCGAGCAGACCGGAGACGAGCGCGGCCGCGATCTTGTTGGTCATGATCCCGGTGATGACCTCGTGCGCGCCGAACCGCGCGCGGAGGACGCCCGCGGGCAAGGCCCACAGCGCGCCGCTCGACGCCGCGACGACGGTGAGCAACGGCCACGCGACGAACGGCGAGATGGACGTCGGGAGACGCGCGCCCACTGCCCCGACGGCGAGCGCGCTGACGGCGATCGCCCCGTCGACGCCGATGTGGAAGAGCCCGGCGCGGAGCGCGATCTGCGCTGCGGCGCCGGCGAAGAGGATCGAGGTCGCCTTGAAGACGACCTGCCCGGCGCCGTAGCGCGTGCCCCACGTACCGGCGAGCAGCTGCCGCATGATCGCGCTCGGGGTCTCTCCCCAGGCGAGGATCGCGAGCTCGAAGGCGACGATCGAGAGCAGC
>JBKJQC010000862.1:0-2973 GCA_046593995.1 Polyangiales bacterium | reverse complement strand
GGGTGCACGTGATGCTCGCGCAAGATCGATTGAACACGGAGGCACGGAGGCACGGAGGCCTGAGAGGTCTGCCGATCACCGCCGATCCGTCGTCGTCGCTCGTCGCTGCCCTCGCGCCACCGCTGTCCGAGAACAAACAGGGAGACGGGGAGACGGGGAGGGTTTTTGGTGGAAGCCGAGATCGGCAGACTCTGAAATCTCCCTCGGATCTCCCCGACTCCCCGGCGCCCTGTTTTCTCCGATCTCCGTGCCTCCGTGCCTCCGTGTTCAATCTTCTCGAGTGCGTGCGAGGAGCGTCGACGTGAGCGCGCAAGCGGAGACGCGGAAGGCCGTGAAGGGGGTCGTGGCGGCGCCGGTGGGGAAGAAGAGCATCCACGAGGAGGAGCTGCTCGGCGAGGCGCTCGACTGGCAGCTCCTGAAGAAGCTGTGGCCGTACGTGAAGCCGCACTTCGGGCCGCTGCTCCTGTCGATGGCGCTCCTGCCGGTCGTGGCCGGTCTCGTCGTCACGCGTCCGCGCATCATGAAATGGGCGCTCGACGAGGGCGTCGCGCGGCGCGACGTGTCGGTGATCGACAAGGCGGCGCTCTTCTACTTCGCGGTCGTGACGGCGGAGTTCCTCCTCCGCTTCGGCCAGATCTACGCGATGCAGCTGGCCGGCGCGCGCGCGATGGCCGACCTGCGGAGGGATGTCTTCGGCTTCCTCCAGCGCGCGAAGCTCTCGTACTTCGACAACCAGCCCGTCGGCCGCCTGGTGACGCGCGTGACGAACGACGTGGACGCGCTCGCCGAGCTCTTTGCGTCGGGGGCGTTCAACGCGCTCGGCGACTTCCTGTCGCTCGCGATGATCCTCGTGATGATGTTCCTCCTCGACTGGCACCTCGCGCTGATCGCGATCGTCACGCTGCCGCCGCTCGCGCTGATGGTGAACTGGATTCGTCACCGCGCGCGCAACGCGTTCCGCGCCATCCGCTCGAAGACCGCGCGCTTGAACAGCTACATGGGCGAGCAGGTGCAGGGCGTCGCCGTGGTCCAGGCCTACGGCCGCGAAGGAGCCTGCCAAGCGGAGTTCGACGTCGAGAACGACGGCTACCGCCAGGCGAACCAGCAAGCGATCCTCTACGACGCGATGCTCGACGCGCTCGTCGAGGGCACGTCCATCGTCTGCGCGGCGATGCTTCTCTGGTTCGTCGGCTTCCGTGGCGCGCGACTCGGCGTTGCGGTCGTGTCGTTCGGCACCTTCGTGGCGTTCATGCAGTACCTCGAGCAGTTCTTCATCCCCATCCGCGACCTGACGACGCGCTACACACTGCTCCAGTCGGCGATGGCAGGCGCCGAGCGCGTGTTCGGTCTGCTCGAGACGAAGGGCCTCGAGGACGCCGGCGTGTCTTCGAGCGTGGCCGCGGCCGGCAACGGCGAGCTCGCGCTCGAGATGAGGGACGTCCACTTCTCGTACAAGCAGGGCACCCCCACGCTCCGCGGCGTCGATCTCGTCGCGAAGAAGGGGGAGCGCATCGCGATCGTCGGCGCGACCGGCGCCGGCAAGTCGACCATCGCGGCGCTGGTGCTCCGGCTCTACGAGCGCGACGAGGGCGTCATCCGCGTGAACGGCCGCGACGTGCGCGACTACCCGCGCGAAGAGCTGCGTCGCCTGTTCGCGGTCGTCCCCCAGGACGTCTATCTCTTCGCGGGGACCGTCGCGTCGAACGTCGCGATGGGGGAGGACGAGCCCGATCGCGCGCGCGTGGAGCAAGCGTTGCGTCGCGTCGGCGCGCTCGATCTCTTCCTCGCGCGCGAAGGGGGCCTCGATGCGAAGATCGGCGAGCGCGGCAGCGGCCTCTCCACCGGCGAGCGCCAGCTCGTCGCGTTCGCGCGCGCGCTCTACCGCGATCCGCCGATCCTGATCCTCGACGAGGCGACCGCCAGCGTCGACAGCGACACCGAGTCACGACTGCAGCAAGCACTCCACGCCGTGCTCGAGGGCCGCACCTCGCTCGTCATCGCCCACCGTCTCTCGACCATCCGCAGCGCCGACCGCGTCATCGTGATGCACCGCGGCCGCGTGGCCGAGACCGGCACCCACGAGGAGCTGCTCGCGACCGGCGGGATCTACGCGAGGCTGTATCGGCTGCAGTTCGGGGCCGACGAGCAGTCGGGCGGGGCGCCGTAGTACGGTGGTGCGGTGGCGCGGTTGCTCGAGTGGGTCGAGGTCTTTCTCGGCGGGTATCCGCCGGTGCAGGTCCAGCGACGCTACACACCGTTGGCCCAGTACCTGACGCAACGGGTCAGGGCCGCCGGTGTACCGGCGCCATTCCAGAAGCTCGGCGTGGAACTCCATGCGATCGATCCGAGGTGGCAGAGCGTCATCACGAGCGATTCATCCGTTTGCCAGATTGACCTCCACGTTCCGGACGAGCTCCTTCGACGCGATGTCTCGTTTCGTGAGCTCCGTCGTGCGACGGCACAGGCGATGCGCATCGCGCATGACTTGCTCAGGCAACAGAAGGGTTGGTTCAGCAGCGCGCTCGAGGACGCGGTGAACGGACTCGAGGTCGACTCGGATACGCTCTGCGCGCGCCTCCCGAAGCTTTCACTCGAAGCGCACGGCGTCGTCGTCGACGTCGAGTATCGCGTGAGCGAAGCGCGCATGAGCATCGTGAGCGTGGTGCGCGAGGGCTGCGAGCCGCCGCGCGAGTTCTTGGTCGTCGAGACGGTGATCGAGCCCGGCGGGCAGGTGCCGTATTTCGAGCACCTCTTTCCGGTCGCGACGTCGCGCCTGCGCGGAGGCGAGCTGCAGTTCCTCGACCGCAAGAAGAAGGTCGTGAAGTCGGTGGTGATCGGAAGCGCTTCACTGAGCGCGGAAGAGCCACGCGCGGTTTCGGTGCCACGACGTGCAACAAACTCCATTCGCACCCTGGACGACGCGCAATTCTGGAAGCTCATCGCGGCAATCGATCGCGAAGCGCTAGCGGACGG
>JBKJQC010000859.1:0-2599 GCA_046593995.1 Polyangiales bacterium | reverse complement strand
GCGACCCGCGATCGTGCCCACGCCGAGGAGAGCGCGCGTCTCCGCGCGGAGCACGAAGCGGCCGTCGCCGACGCAAGCGAACGCCACGCAGGCGAGCTCGCGGCGGCGCAGGCTGCGAGCACCGAAGCGCGCGAGCACGCCCTCGCGAACAAGGAGCGCGAGCTCCGCGACGAGATGGCGCAGAAGCTCGCCGCGGCGAAGGCCGAGGCCGACGCTGCTCTGACCGCAGCCGAGCGCGCGGGCGACGATCGCCTCGCCGAGGCGCATCGCGAACGTGACCAAGCGATCGCAGCGGCCAATGCCGACCGCGACGCGAAGGTCGCTGCTGCCGTCGCCGAACGCGAAAGAGCGGTCGCTGCTGCCGTCGACGAACGGGAAAAGGCAGTCGGTGCTGCGGTCGCCGACCGCGATGCGAAGGTCGCTGCCGCCGTCGCCGAACGCGAAAGAGCAGTCGCTGCTGCCGTCGCCGACCGTCAGGCTGCAGTCGCCGCGGCGGAAGCCGATCGCGACGCGCGGGTCGCCGCGGTCCTCTCGCAGCGTGACGAGGCCGTCGCCGAGGCGAACGCCGACCGCGACACGAAGGTCGCCGCCGCAGAGCAGGCGCTGGCCGCCGCACGCGAGCAAGGCGCGCGCGAAGTCGCCGAGGCGAACGCGACGCGCGAACGTGAGGTCGCGGAGGCGAACGCCACGCGCGAGCGCGAGCTCACGGAGTCCGCGGCCCGCCACCAGAACGCCATGGGCGAGCTGACCGCGCTCCGCGATCGCGAGCGTGACTCCCTCGAGGAGCAGCTCGCGTCCGTCCGTGCGGAGCTCGAGTCGGAGCGCCAACGCGCGGCGGTCCTCGAGAGCGATCTCGCGGCGCGCGTGACCTCGCTCGAAGGTCTGAGCGGCGAGCTCGGCGCGGCCAAGGAGCGCATCTCGAACCTCGAGACGGACCTCGGCTCCACCAAACAGACGCTCGACACCGAGGCGGATCGCGCACGCCGCGCACTGCAGAAGTGGGAAAACGACCGCCTGTCGCTCGAACGTGCGAAGGACGCACTGGCGGAAGCCCTCACTCGGATCGAGGAAGCCGAAGCCCGGACCATCTAGGGCTGCTCCTCCCTGTCACGGGGAGGGCGACCTCTTCGCTCCGCGGCTCCTTCCTGCGCGCAGCACGCCAACGGTTCCGGTCGGGAACCGCTCGTCCTGCGCGCACTTGGGTCGGACCCACCTGCTCCTACAGGGGCAGGGGGCTGGCTCGTCCATTGCTTGGTGACTTGCCCGCAGATTGCCGATCCTGGCACCGGGCGTTAGGGTGAACGGGCGCTCCCTGTCTCGGTTTTCGAGACGAGAATGCGCCTTCGGGGGCAAAGGCGAACGAGATGCGGCTGCGTGAGGCCCACATTCCTATCCTCTTGTGGGTCAGCGCCGCGGCGATGATCCACCTGGGTGGCGGCGAGCAGGCTGACAAGCTCGCCGACCTCCAAGAGGCGAAGGGGCGACTTCGTGTCGCGGCCCGCGGCATTGCGTCGCCCGATGTGCCCCTCGAAGTCGACTTCGACTTTGGCTCGAGCGAGAAGACCGCGAACGCGCTGCCGCCGGAGCCGAAACCAGACGACGAGAAGCCGCCGGTCCCCGAGCTCACCGAGGAAGAGAAGAAGAAGCAGAAGGCGCAGCCCACTCCGAAGGTCGCGGAGAAGGACAAGCCGAAGGACGAGGCGAAGAAGCCCGAGCCGCCGAAGGCAGAGCCGAAGCCCGAGGATCTGAAGGAGCAGGCCAAGAAGGAGGAGCCGCCTCCCCCGACCAAGCCGGTGCCTCCGCCGCCTCCGCAGGACGACAAGAAGATCGCGGTCCAGCAGCTCCAGAAGGACGACGAGAAGGCGAATCCCGAGGCGAAGCACCTCGCGGAGAAGAACCATTACGTCAAGCCGGGCGAAGAGACACACGCGACGATCACGTCGCTGCACGACAACAATCCCGAGCCGACGCCGGGTACGCACAACTCGGGTCCCGCCGACGAGGTCGGCAACTCGAAGAAGACCGTCGTCGCGCAGGACGAGAACCGCAAAGGCGAGAAGGTCGCTCCGAACGTCGTGCCGAAGGGGCTCGCCGTGAAGGAGAAGCCGGTCGAGCAGCTCGATCCGCCGAAGAAGCCCGGTGCCGTCGACGCGAACGACAAACCCAAGACGCCCGCACCTCCGACGCCTGCGCCGACGGTCGCGGTCACGCCGCAGAACCCGAGCGATGGCAAAGGGAAGAACGTCCCGCAGCCCGCTGCACCCGAGGTCGTCGCCGGTGCCAATGGTGCGTTCACGGCCCCGCCGTCGAGCCCCACGCCGTCGTCGAGCGTCGTTGCAATCGCGCCTTCTGCTGCGCCTCCCGGGGTCGGCGACGGCAAGGCCAAGGTGTTGCCGACGCTGCCCGGCGCCCCTGCCGGTCCGAAGTGGGTGAAGGGCCTCGGCTTCGGTCAGAAGGGCGAGGGCGGGAAGCCTTCGATCTCGATCGACGAGAAGGTCACCAAGGCCGCCGTCGGCCTCGACGAGCTCGATCGACTGAAGAAGGTCGAGGGCGACACGAAGCTGAGCGAGCATCGCGGCGCGTGGAAGAGCTCCTCGCT
>JBKJQC010000677.1:0-8508 GCA_046593995.1 Polyangiales bacterium | reverse complement strand
ATGCGACCGGCGACCTCGCTCATCGGACGGAGCAGCGGGAGCGAGCCGTCTTCGAGCTGGATGGTCTCGTACGCGACGCCGGCGACGCCGGTCTTCGCGAGCTCGCGCGTGAGCTCGGGCTCCGCAGCGAGGTGGAGGTACGTGTAGAGGAGGAGGTCCTTGCGGAAGAAGCCGTACTCCTGCTTGAGGGGCTCCTTCACCTTCACGACCATCTCGGCGCCCCACGCGTCGGCGGCCGTCGGCACGATCGTCGCGCCGGCCTGCACGTAGAGCTCGTCGCGGAGACCGCTCCCCTCGCCCGCGCTCTTCTCGACGAGGACCTTGTGACCGCGCGCGACGAGCTGTCGCACGCCAGCGGGCGTCATTCCGACGCGATACTCACGGGTCTTGATCTCTTTGGGAACGCCGACGGTGGTCATGTGAATGTCTCCTGGACGAGCCGCTGTTGCGCGCGATCTCTAAGGGACGTCCGTGCGCGACGCCACCTCTCCTTGACGACGCGATGCGTAGCAGCCCGCCTGCGCGTCAGGACTGACCGCCGCCCCTTCGCAGCGCGACCGCTGCACTCGCGGCAACGACGCCGATCGCGGCGAGGGGCCACTTCGTCGACAGCGGGCCGGACGCCGCGGCCCCCGAGGACGGAGCGCGGACGCGGCGCGGCAAATCGTCGTGCACGAGCCCCTCTGAAAGGGTGGACGAGAGCCCGTCGTGCGGCGGCAGGGGCCTCGTGCCATCGGCCGCCTCGCCGCGGAGCGCGCGGTCGAACGTCAGGAGCGCGTCGATGCCGCCCGGCCCGGCGGCGAACCCGGCGCTGTGCGGGCCGAGGTAGTCGGCGAGCTCGTGCGTGATGCCGTCGCTCGTCAGCGCGTCCGAGAGCCCGAGCGTCGTCTCGCGCTGGTGATCGTAGTCGCTCGTCACCATACGGAGCCGCTGCGGGGTCTCGCGCGCGTTGATCGCCGCGCGGAGCGGCTTCACGAGATCCTCGGTGAACGGCTGCGTCGCGACGAGGGTGCCGAACAGATCGGAGCAGAGCGAACCGGAATAGAGGGTCCAGAGACCGCCGCTCGACATGCCGCCGAGCCCGGTCGACTCGCGCGTCGCGATCACCGGCAGCTCGCGCCGACAGCGCGCGACGAGATCGGGGAGGAACGTCGCGACCATCGTGCCGTGCGGCGCGGGCTCGAGCTGTCGACCCACGACCCACGGCGTCACGTACACGGCGCCGCGATAGGGCGTCGCCGCCAGTAGTCGGTTCGCCTCCTCGAGCTCGCGCGGTCGGACGAGCTTTCGGAAATCCTTCTCGTCGAGCGTTCCCCGCCGGAGTGCCGCGTCGATGTCGCCGAGCTGGTACTCGCTCCACCAACCCCACGCGCCCTTGTCGTGGCGCTGCATGTTGTGGTGACCGCCTGGCAAGAGGATCACGAGCGGGAGCTGCCCGCTCGGGGGGAGCACCCGCGGGATGGCCGCGATCGCCGTCGAGGGGCCGCCGTAGAACGGCGTCGAGGGCCACGACATCACCTTGAAATCGAACGCCTTCGGCGGGTCGATGGGGTGCGCTTCCTCGCCATCGACGGGATCGGCCGCCTGAGCCGACCGCAGGCCGGCGAGCGCGGCTGCGAACGGGAGGGCTCCCGTAAGGAACGCGCGGCGCGAGGACGACGACACCGGGCGGAGGTTAGGAAACTCGGGCCGGAGCGGCCATGTTCAGACTGAAATAAGTCACCGCGAGGACGAGAAATGGATCGGACGGAGCTTCCGATCGACGATCGTGCGCACCACGCTCTGGGTCGTCCGCGTGAGCATTGCGTGCGCTCCGAGGCGCACGCGTCGAGCACGAAACCCCACGCGGCCGAGCTACCGATCGGCAACACCGTGATCGCGATGTACGAGAAGCGCTTCCCGAACCGCGCCTGCGCGGGCTGATCTGCGACGAGAGCGGACGTTACAGCACGCACACCGCGAGGGCATCGCGGACCGCGCGGGCCCGCGCCTCGACCGTCTCGCTGACGCGGCGAAAACGGGGAGCATCGCGCAGGGAATCGAAGACGCGCGCCGCCGCGAGCCACGGCCGGTCGAAGAGACCTGCGTCGCAGGATCGCTCGAGCGCCGCCAGCGCTTGCTCGTCGTCACCGCTCGCAGCGGCAGCCTCGGCGGCGATCTGGTACCCGAACGCGCGCCGGCGCTGGTTGCGACTGCCCGGCGAGGTGAGCCCAGCGAGCATCTCCGCCGAGCCGGGCACGGCGCGACGCTCGGCGAGCGTGATGCACAAAGACTGCACCGCGGCACGCATCGTGAACGTCGCTGTCTCGATGTCGACGAGCACTCTCCGCGCAGCATCGGAATCGTTTCGCCACATGCACGCGCGCGCGCGGGTGAACCAATAAATCCCCAGGGCCGGCTCCATCGTCGGCACGATCGCGAACAACGCTTCGGCCTCCAAGACGCGGCCGACGAGCAGGTGCGCGCGCGCCTCGTCGTAGAGCGTCCGCTCGAAGCGCGGTTCGAGCTCGCGCGCTGCGCGGAGACGGCCGATGCCTTCGTCGATCGCGCCGCACTCGATGAGGAGGCGGCCCATCTGATCGTTCGCCTCGGCCGATCCCGGCGCGAGTCGCAGCCCCTCCTGCAGCTCGCGAGCGGCGCCGACGGCGTCGCCGGCTTGCAGACGAAAGCTCCCGAGCGCGACGCGGGGCTCGCCGAACTGCGGCGCGAGGACGATCGCCTTCTCGGCGGCAGCGCGGCCACGCTCGGCGAGCGCGTCGTCCCCGGCGTCGGAGGACCAGCGTCGCATCAAGGCCATCGCGTACCCCGAGACGATGAGCGGATCGTCGGGCGCGCGCGCGAGGGCCTCTTCGTAGAGCGCGAGCGCGCGGTCGACGTTCTCGCGCCAGAAGCCGTGATAGGCGTGGCGGGCGCGGAGGTAGAGATCGAGCGCGATCGGGTCGCTCGGCGGCCGCTTGGGATCGGCGACGCAGTCGATGGTCAGCGCGCGGGCGATCGCGGCGGAGGCCTCGTCTCCGATCGCGAGCACCTCCTCGATTCTGCGGTCGAAGCGCTGGGCCCAGAGCTGGAAGCCGTCGGCCACGTGGATCAAGCGGACGTGCACCCGAAGCTGATCGCCTGCGCGCCGCACCGACCCCTCGACGACGACCTGCACGCCGAGCTCGCGCCCGATCTCGCGCGGATCGCCCGATCCGCGTTCGCGGAGCGGCTTCACGGAGAGGCCGCGCGCGTTCGACAGCGTGTCCACGAGGTCTTCGACGAGACCGTCGACGAGGTACGCGTCCCCCTCGCTCCCGTAGTTGCGGAACGGGATCACCGCGATCGTCTTCCCCTCCTGCGGGCGGGTGTTCGGGCGCGGGAGCTCGAACCGCACCGGCGTATCCTTCGGCGTGTAGGTCGCGGAGACCGCGGCGAGCGCCTGTTCCATCGCGTGCGCGCTCTCGAAACGGTCCTCGCGTTTGCGAGCCGACGCGCGGAGCACGAGGTCGGCCAGCGCCGGCGGGACGTTCGGACGCCGCGCGCGCGGATCCGGCGGCGGCGCCATCAGGCGCGCCATCGCGAGCGCATAGATCGTGTCACCCGCCCACGCGGGCTCACCGGTGAGCATCTCGTAGAGGACGAGGCCGAGCGCGTACACGTCGGCGCGTCCGTCGAGCTCCTTGCCCTCGACCTGCTCCGGCGCCATGTATGCGGGCGTCCCGAGGGTCACGCCGACGGTGTGCTGCGCCATCGGATCCTGCGCGAGCGCGCGCGCGATTCCGAAGTCGGTGAGTAGGATGCGTCCGTCGTGCGCGACGAGGACGTTGTCGGGCTTGAGATCGCGATGGAGGACCGACGCCGCGTGCGCCGCCGAGAGGCCCGCCGCGATCGCGCGCCCGATCTCGACGACCCTCGTGACCGGCAGCGGTCCGGCGCGCGAGAGGAGCGCGCCGAGCGAGGTGCCGTCGACGTACTCCATCGTGAGGAAGCGGTCCCCCTCGTGCTCGCCGATGTCGAAGACGCGCGCGACGTTCGGGTGGGTGACCCGACGCGCGAGCTTCACCTCGCGACGAAATCGTTCGAGCACGCCGGCCGCGCCCAAAAGCTCGCGACGAACGACCTTGAGCGCGACGACGTCGTCGAGCTCGAGATCGCGTGCGCGGTACACCGTCCCCATCCCGCCCACACCGACGAGCGAGACGATCTCGTAGCGGCCGCCCACGCGGAGCGCCCCCTCGCCCGACACCGGCATCACGCCCGATGCGTGCCCACGGCTTCCCGGCGCGCTCGGCGCGATCAGCGTCTCCGCAGAGTATTCGGCCACATCAGGTGAAATGCCGCGGCCACCGCAGAGGTTTCCCTCCTTCGCACTTCTTCACGTTCTAGACTCGGCTGACGCCTGCCTTGACCGACCGCGCCAGAGCGGACATGCCTTCTCTCGATGCGCCGTCTCGTCTTCGTCTCCCTCGCCCTCGTCGCGTGCAGCTCCTCCTCCTCGTCGAGCCCGTCGAACCCTGCGGTGACGACGGACGCCGCGACGGAGGTGCTCGGCGGGGACATCGCGACAGCGCCGGTCGACGACGCGCCCGTCACCAACGACACCGGCGCGGTCGACACGACCGTCGTCGACGCGAGGGTCGTCGACGGCGCGACGAAGACGAAGACCACGATCCGCGTCCACTACCCCGCCGCCGGGAAGACGCTCGCGCTCCGCGGGTCCGTCGCGCCCTGGTCGTGGGAGAAGGGCGTCGCGCTCACCGCGGCGAGCGAGGACACGTGGACGCTCGAGAGCGACACGCTCACCGTCGCAGCCGAGTGGAAGCCGCTCCTCGACGACACGACGTGGTCACGCGGACCGAACTACACGATCAAGCCCGGTGACACGCTCGACGTCTATCCGCACTTCACGACCGCGCAAGGCAAGGTCGAGAAGCGCTGGCCTGCGCTCGCATCGACGAACCTCGCGAACACCCGCGTCGTGTGGGTCTACTACCCGCCGACGTACCTCGAGAACGCGCGCGCACGCTTTCCCGTCGTGTACATGCACGACGGGCAGAACCTCTTCGACCCCGCGCTCGCCTTCGGCGGGAACGAGTGGAAGGTCGACGAGACGATGGACGCCGCGGCCGAGAGTGGCGCGTTCCGCGAGGCCATCGTGGTCGGCCCCGAGAACGGCGGCGCGAAGCGGATCTACGAGTACACGCCCACGAAGGACGCCGAGTACCCGGACAGCGGCGGCGGCGACAAGTACCTCGCGTTCCTCGTCGACGAGCTGAAGCCGAAGGTCGACGGCGAGCTGCGCACGCTCCTCGGCAAGGAGCACACGGCGATCATGGGCTCGTCGCTCGGCGGGCTGATCTCCGCCTATGCGGGGACGAAGCGCGCTTCGACCTTCGGCCTCGTCGGCGCGATGTCCCCTTCGACGTGGTGGAACGACACCGTCATCATCTCGATGGTGAGCGCGTCGCAGGCGCCGTTGCCGCTGAAGGTCTACGTCGACAGCGGCAACGGAGGGACGTCGGCCGACGACGCCGCCAACACCAAGCTGCTCTCCGACGCGTATCGCACGCTCGGGTTGAAGGACGACATCACGATGAAGTACGTGATGCAGCCCGGCGCGACGCACAGCGAGGTGTACTGGGCGCAGCGACTCCCGGGCGCGCTCGCGTTCCTCCTCGGCCCGCGCTGATCAGAAGGTGGCAAACGCGGCGAGACCCGCGAACCCCGGCGTCAGCACCGGCGCGACGTGCAGCGCGAGGTCCTTGCGCCACAGCTGCTGCTGGCCGCGATAGCCGAAGAAGAGCATGGCGGCGCCGGCGACCTGCCCCGCGCCGAGGGCCAACGCGACGCCGGTGCCAATCTCCTTCCTCTGGGTATAGCTGTAGCTGCCGATCGTCTCGCGCGTCTCGGGGAGCGCGGCGTAGACGAAGGGCCCGGCGAGCGGCAGCAGCAACACGGAGCCGTGTTCCTTGTCGGCGAGCGCGCACAGCACCGAGACGCCGTAACTGATTCCGAGCATCACCCATCCAGCGCGGACGAGCGTGTCGTCGGATCGCCGGACGAGCACGTAGCCTTCGGGGATCGGCTTGCCCGCGGTCCAAGGGAGCCGGTCGGGCCTCTCGACCGGCGCCTCGGTCACGGTGCCGACGGGATTCGGCGGCAGCGGCGATGTCTGCGGGGGCAGCGGCTTCGGCTTCGCGGGCTTCTTCGGCTTCGCGGCAGGAGTCGGCTGCTCCGTCGGGACCGGCTGCGCGTCGTCGAGCGTCGTATCGATGCTCGGCGCCGGAGCGGCAGACGGTGCAGGTGAAGGTGAAGATGAAGGTGCAGGTGCGGGCTTCGGCGGAGCCACGATCGGCGCTGCGGGTTTCGCGCTCGGAGCCGAGGGCGCTGCCACGCGACCGCGCACCTCGAGCCCGGGCGTGATCTTTCCCGCGAGCGCCGCGGGCAACCGCGCGCGACAGAGCATTTCGCCGCACAGATCGAGCTCGAGGACACCGGCCACGATGCCGTCAGGGCGGATCACCTCGACGCGATCGCCGACCGCTGCGCCGTCCTTCGTGCCGAGGCTCATGTAGACGAGACCGTTGACGACGTTCACGACGACGTGTGACGCAGAGTCACTCTGTGAAGCCCGCGCTCCGGAGACCGTGCTCGCGAGCGCGAGTGCAGGAGCGGTCGCCAAGATCAACCGCACGAAGGTCGGGAGGATGGATCGCATGTCCGAAGCACTACCCATAGCCAGTCCCCTTCTCGCGTCTATGCTCCGCTGCACATGCCGAAGCGATGCTCACGTGCTTCACCGCCGCCATCCGCCAGCAGAGGAGCGCCGGTCATCCTGTTCGTCGCGCTCACGGCCTTCGCCGCGGGCACCATCGTGCCCATCACGGCGCACGGTCAGACGGCCGCGGCGCCGAAGGAGAAGTCGGGGGTGGTGCTCACCCTCGACGCGGGTGACGTCGTCGTCGATCTCGGGAACAAGCACGGGATCAAAGACGGTGACGTCCTCGAGCTGTGGCGCCCGCTGAAGCTGAAGCACCCGGTCAGCGGCAAGGTGGTCACCGACCGCTTCCGCATCGGATCGCTGAAGATCGTCCAGGTCCGCGAGGTCATGTCGCTCGCCAAGCCGCAGGGCGCGCTCGGACGCCCCGTCGAGCCGGGGGACATCGTGATCATGCCCGGCACCGCGGCCGGGGGACCGGTCACCACGCCGGCGACGACACCCGCCACGCCTCCAGGAGCCGCGACGACCACGAAGCCGACGACGACCACGAAGCCGACGACGACCACGCCTACGCCGCCGGTCGTCGTCGACGCCGATCCCGAAGTCCGCGCGCTCGGGGTGCTCTTCGAGTCGCTCCACGGGATCGCCCCGGAGGATCGCGCGCAGGCCTACGAGGACTGGGTGCGCGACCATCCGAAGAGCCGCTTCGCCGGCGTCTTGATGGAGGAAGCGATGGCGCTTCGCACGAAGATCGTCGTCGGCACGGCGCCCGCGGGGACGACGCCGGTCGCCGGACCGGTCGCGCTCTCGTGGAAGAAGATCGACTCCACGCTCGAGAACCTCCCGGTCACGATCGCGTTCGAGGCAGCAGGCCCGGTGGCCGGCGCGGTGCTCCACATCCGCGCTGCCGACGAGCCCGCCTTCACCCCGATGCCGATGGCGTCGCGCGGAGACGGGTATTGGGCCGTGACCGTACCGGCGAGCCGGGTGCGCGCGCCGAGCCTCACCTGGTTCGTCGAAGCGGTCGGGAGCGACGGCAAGGCCGTCTCGGTGATCGGCGCCTCCGACGATCCGCAGGCGACCAAGGTGGTGCCCGCGCCGAAGCTCGAGAAGCCGCTCGAGCACGAGAACGTCGCCGCGATCTGGACCGACTACGCCGACTACAACCGATTGAAGGGCAACGACTACGCTTGGCAGACCGAAGGCTACTTCGGCATGCGATTCGGCGACGTCGGCGTGCGCGCGCTGCGCTCGGGTTTCGGTGTGTACCGCGGGGTCGGCGGCTCGGTCGCCGATCTCGACGAGCGAAAGCTCAAGGGCCGCAACGTGGGCTTGAGCTACGGCTACATCGAAGCCGAGTTCGGGATCACGCACTTCTGGGGGCTCGTGGTCCGCGCCGTCGCAGGCCTCGGCAAAGAAGAGGTGAAGGGGGGCGGCCAGGCCTTCGTCCGCATCGGAAACGACAAGAAGACGAACCTCCTCCTCGGCGGAGAGTTCCTCGGCGGCGTCGGTCTCCGCGGCATCACCCAGATCGAGCTCGCCATCTTCCCGCGGATACCGATCCTCGTGCGCAGCGAGGTCACGAACCAACCCGCGGGCGAGCAATCGTTCACCAGACAAGGCACGGCGCCGACCATATCGGGTGAAGCGGGGGACATCGGCGTGCGCGCCATCGTCCAAGCCGGCTACAAGCTCACGCCGACTCTCACGGTGTTCCTCCGCGGCAGCTACCAGGGCCGCACCATCAATCACGCCGGTCCCGGTTTCGGCGCGGGGGCGAGCTACACATGGTGACCCGAGCACGGATC
>JBKJQC010000333.1:0-2683 GCA_046593995.1 Polyangiales bacterium | reverse complement strand
GTCGACGATTGAGCGTCGACGTGCCGCAGTGATCCGCGGGCGCGCGCTCCGCCCGGACGGCACTCCGTTCGCGGGCGTTACGGTCAGCATCGCCGGGAGACCCGAGCTGGGCAGTACCGTCACGCGCACCGACGGCGTCTTCGATCTCGCGGCGAACGGTGGCGGCGTCGTAACCGTCCGCTTCGCGCGCCCGGGATGCCCGGAAGTGCAGCGGCAGGCCAAGGTGCCGTGGCGCGACTGGCTCGTGCTCGAAGACGTCGTGCTCACCCCATACGACGCAGCGGCGCACGACGTACCGCTCGGCGCCGGTGTGGCGCCGAAGATCATCGTGGGTCCGAGCGTCAACGATGACATCGGAACTCGCCGTGCGACGGTGCTGTTCCCGCGGAGCCTGCGCGCGACGCTCGACAATGGCACGAGCCTCTCGTCGATGCGCTTCCGAACGACGGAGCTTACGGTCGGCGCACGCGGCCGTGCAGCGATGCCCGGGCCGCTGCCTCCGCCCGTCGCGTACACCTACGCCGTGGAGCTGAGCGCCGACGAGGCGATCGCGACGGGCGCGCACAGTGTCAAGTTCGATCGGCCGCTGCGACTTTACGTCGACAACTACCGGAAGATGCCGGTCGGAACGACCGTGCCGCTCGGGTATTACGATCGTCAGCTCGGCAGCTGGATCGCTGCGCCCTCCGGGAAGATCATCCGCATCACGGCGATTGCATCCGGGGTCGCCGCGGTTGACGGCGACGGAGACGGCATCGCCGACGATGCCGCGAAGCTCGCCTCGCTCGGTGTCGACGCCGACGAGCGTGCGGCTCTTGGGGCGACCTACGGCGTCGGCGCGGAGCTATGGCGGGTCCTGATTCCGCACCTCACTCCGTGGGACTGCAACCAAGCCTTCGTCCTGCCGGCCGACGCGAGCCCGCCCGAGATGTCGCCGCTCGCCCCCGACGCTGCGGAGAACTCCTGCGTCGAGCATGGCTCGATCATCGAATGCCAGAACCAGACGCTCGCCCACGAGATCACGGTCGCTGGCACGCCGTTCCATCTCCGCTATTCGAGCGACCGTGTACCCGGACACGCTCCGCAGCCGGTGACCTTTCCGGTGACGTCCACGTCACCCCCGACTCGTCTGAAGCGCGCGGTCGTCGAGGTCTCGGTCGGCGGGCGCAGCTTCGTCTCCACGTATTCGCCCGGACCGTCGCTCCGTCACACGTTCGCTTGGGACGGCAAGGACGCGTACGGGCGAATGCTGCATGGCGAGCAGTCCGTTCAGGCGCGCCTCGGCTACGTGTATGACGTCCCGCGCGGCGCGACCACGGACTTCGGACAATACGCAAGCACGGGGAGCCTCGCGCTCGACCGCGTCGGCGATGAAGTCACGCTGTGGCGAACAACGAACGGTCACGTCGCGGCCAGCGGCCTCTCAGATGCTCCCGCCCTCGGCATCGGGGGATTCGACACCGATGTCCTCCACACCTACGACGTGAACGGTGCAACGATCGTCTTCGGCAGCGGCGGCACGCAGCGACTTGATGCTGCTGGGACCACCCTGACTACGGAAGTCGGCGGCGGAAGCACGGTCACGCTCACCGGCGATGCGGCGGCAGCGAAGTTCGCTGCGATCGGCGGGATCGCCATGGGGCAAACCGGCGACCTCTTTTTCGGTGCAAAGCAGACTTCCACGTCGCCGTCGTGGCACATTCTGAAGGTCTCACCGAGCGGCGAGCTCTCGGACGTGGCTGGCGGTGGGGCGTCCCCCTGCTGCAACCCTCCGGACGGAGTCGCAGCGTCATCGGCGACGCTGTACGGGATCGGGTCGCTCGCGATCCACGAGCACTCGATCTACTTCGTCGACGACATGGGCCTCCGCGCGGTGCGTCCCGACGGCAGGGTGTATCGCATCGCGTGCCGCGGAACGACCAGCCTTGCCGGCAAGACCGTGGGCGTACCCGCGCTCCAAGCCGAGTGTCGCCCACGCGATCTCGCGATGGCCTCGGACGGGACCCTGTTCTTCATCGACGGGCTCACCGGCAGCACTCAGAAGCTGACACCGGACGGAATGGTCGTGCCGGTCGCGGCTGTGCGTGGCCTCTGTCCACCGGACTGCCGCAACATCCCGAGCGACGACGGCGTGCACAGCACCGAGGTGCTCTTCGGGAGTCCCGCAGGCCTCGCCGTCGACGACGACGGGAACCTATTCGTCGCCGACGCGTACACGTACGTCCCGAAGGTTCGGGTCATTCGTCGCGACGGATTGTTGGGCACGCTCGCAGGAGGCGGCCCGATCGGGTCGCCTACCTATGGAGCCGGCGGCAGCGCGCTCCTTGCCAAGCTGGTATCGCCGGGGTCGATCACCGTCGCAGGCGACGGCACCAAGTTCTTCGCGGACGAGAGCCGACTGTTTCGCGTCGCTGCAAACGGCTCGCTGTCCCGCGTTGCAGGCACGAATACCTCTGGTACGCCGACCGAGGGGACCCCGGCGGCGGCGTCTCCGCTGGGGTGGGTCGGTCGGCTCGCGATCGGACCCGATCGATCGGTCCACCTGGTCGACAGCACAAACACGCGCGTGCTTCGCGTGACACAGCCGGTCCCCGATCCATTCGCCGGCGCCTTCAACGTGCCCTCACGCGATGGCCGGGAGGTTTACGTCTTCGACAGCTCGGGGAGGCACCTTCGCACCGTC
>JBKJQC010000106.1:0-7388 GCA_046593995.1 Polyangiales bacterium | reverse complement strand
CAGATCTCCGCGTCGTTCATCGCGTTCTACGTCAGATGACGACGCGGAGATCTGTAACCTCGCGCTGTCGCACCTCGGCGTCTCCATCGAGATCAACAACCTCGAGACGGAGAAGTCGAAGGAGGCGCAGGCGTGCCGGCGCTTCTACGCGACGACGCGCGACGAAGTTCTTCGGGACTTCTCATGGCCGTTCGCCAAGGTCATCGAGCCGCTCGCGCTGGTCGAGGAGGAGCCGAACACGGAGTGGGGCTATTCGTATCGGTATCCCTCGGGCTGCCTCAAGGTCCGGCGGATCCTGAACGGCTCGGGCGTCCGCGAGGATACGGAGGACACACGCGTCTCGTTCACCGAGGGTCGCGATGCGACGGGCCTCCTGATCTTCACGGACCAGGCGGACGCCGAAGTCGAGTACACGATGCAGGAGACCGACACCGAGCGCTTCCCGCCCGATTTCGTGGATGCGCTGTCCCTTCTGTTGGCGGCGAAGATCGGACCCCGCGTGGCGGGCGGTGACCAGTTCAAGCTCGCCGACCGTGCGCTCAAGCTGTACGCCTGGCGCATGAGCGCGGCCGCGGCGAACGCGGCTCAGGAGGAGCAGACGGACAAGGAAGGTCCGTCGGGCTTCGAGCGGGCGCGTGGATAGGCGGTGGCAGTCGTGCTCTCACGGGTCGGACCGAAAGCTCCGGGGACCGCGTGCGGGTGCGTCCGGCGGCTACGTCTGCCCGGCGGCGGGTGCGACTGCATCGATCTCGCGGGGCCGTTCCGCTGCGCATGCGAGTACTGCCGCGGCGAGGTCGCGCGCGTGACCGCAGTCATTCGCGATCTCACCCTCGCGGACCCGGAAGAATGAGCGTGCGCCGAGTGCTCCGATGGAGGTGGTGTCTGGGCTGCGCACGGAAGTATCTCCGCGAGCGTGCGGGCTGTTTGGCGTGCGGTGGCAGGCGCGCGGAATTCGCACGGCCGCGGTCGCGCTCTCCATTCTATCGCAGGTCACTCCGATGACGAACGCGATCGCGCAGCGGAGCTTCGCCGGCGGAGAGATCGCGCCGTCGCTGTACGCGAGGACGGACCGGGAGAAGTACGCGACCGGGCTCCGGAAGTGCCGGAACTTCATCGTGCAGAAGCACGGCGGGGTCGTGAACCGGCCCGGTACGCCGTTCGTCGCCGAGACGAAGGACTCCTCGCGCGTTGCCAGGCTGATCCGATTCCACTTCAACGACGACCAGACGTATGCGCTGGAGTTCGGCCATCTGTATATGCGGATCCACAAGAACGGCGCTCCTCTCACGATCGCGACGCCGGCCGCATGGGTGACGGCCACGGTGTACGCTCTGGCCGCGCTCGTTTCCCGGGGCGGCGTCAACTACTACTGCACCGCCGCTCATACCTCGGGGGCGCTGACCGAGCCGGGCGTCGGCGCTAACTGGGCGACCGTCTGGTACGCTCTCACGGGCAACATTTACGAGATCCCGACTCCGTACACGGACGTCAACCTGATGCACCTGCAGGTCGTGCAGTCGGCCGACGTGATGACGATCACGAGCCGGAGCTACGCGCCACGTAACCTCTCGCGCCTTGGCGAGACGAGCTGGACGCTCGCGCTCGTCGCCTTCGGTCCGACGATCCAGCCACCGACGAACTTCACCCGTGCTTCGGGCGGTTTGATTTCCCCCGAAGTGACTCGGTGGGCCATTACTGCGGTTAGCGCAGCGACAGGTGAAGAGAGCCTGATCGCTACCACCCAGGCCAACATCGTAGGCGACCCCGCTAACGCAGCCGTTCTAACCTGGACCGCTTCGACGGGGGCAGCGAAATACAATCTCTACCGCGAACTCGGGAGCACCGGATACTCGGGCTATTCGGGAACGGGCACGTATGGCCTCTTCGGTTCGACCACCAGCAGTACGACGTTCAGCGACACGGGTCCGACCGCGATGCCCGTGAATTATGAGATCGCTCCGCCGCGCGTTTCGCAGAACGCAGACTTCAACGCGCTCGACGAGTATCCCGCAGCCGTCAATTACTACCAGCAGCGCCGGCTCTTCGCCGGGTCGTCGCTCAATCCCGAGACCGTGTGGGGCTCGCGGATCGACGAGTTCGGCAACTTCGCGACGTCTATTCCGATGCGGGTCGACGACGCGATCGAGTTCCGGCTCATAGGGAAACAGGTCAACGAGATCCGGCACCTCTTGGATCTCGACCCGCTCTTCATCTTCACCTCGGGCGGCGAGTTCGTCGTGCACGGCGACGAGGCCGGGATCATCCTGCCCACGGAGATCAACGCCCGGCAGTTCTCGTATCACGGGATCCACGAGTACCTCGATCCCCTGGTCGTGGGTGCAGTGCCGATCTTCGTCCAGGCCCGGGGCGGGTCCATCCGGAAGCTCGTCAAGGACGAGGGTGCCCGCGGAGCTGACTTGACGCTCTACGCGAAGCATCTGATCCGCGGGCACTCGATCGTCGACTGGGATTACGCGGAGATGCCGAATTCGGTCGTGTACGCGGTGCGATCGGACGGCAAGCTGATCGCGCTCACGTTCATCCCCGAGGACGAGGTCTGGGGCTGGCACTGGCACGACACCGACGGCGAGTTCGAGAACGTTGTGACCGTGCCCGAGGGCGACGAGGACGCGGTCTACGTCATCGTCAAGCGGACGATCAACGGCTCGGTAAAGCGCTACGTCGAGCGGTTTGCCTCGCGCCACTTCACGGACATCGAGGACGCCGTGTTCATGGACTCGGCGCTCACCTACGACGGCTGGAACACTGGCGCCGAGACCGTGACCATCACGGGCGGCACGGATTGGATCCACACCGAGCTGCTCACCGTGACCCGGAGCGTCGGCGGGTTCGTCGCCGGCGACGTCGGGAACATCGTCATCGTCACGCTCCTCGACTCGGACGGGGTCGAGACCGCTCGCGCGCGCATCGTCATTTCGGAGTACGTCTCGAGCACGGTCGTCAGAGGCTATCCCGAGGAGACGGTTCCCGCAGGGCTCCGCGGCGTGGCGCGCACGACCTGGGCGCGTGCCGTCGACGTCGTGACGGGACTCTCTCACCTCGAAGGAAAAGCTGTCTCGGTCTTCGCCGACGGGTACGTCGTCGCGAGCCCGAACAACGAGGCCTATCCCGCGGTGACAGTCGCGGCCGGATCGGCGGCGCTGCCCAAGCCATACGCCAAGATCCACGTCGGGCTGCCGTACATCTCCGACTTGGAAACGCTCGACATCGACATGAGCGACCGCGGCACGATCAAGGACCGCTTCATCCTCGTGAACCGCGTCGGGCTCTTCGTCGAGGACTCCCGCGGCATCTGGGTCGGGCAGCCGGACCAACCCACAGCAGCGGCTCCACTGAACGGAATGCAGGAATACAAGAGCCGTTCGGACGAGAACTACGGAAATCCCGTGGCGCTCAAGACCGACAACATCGAAGTCAACATCGAGAGCGGCTGGACCGGAAACGGGCGCGTGCTCGTTCGCCAGGTGGATCCGCTCCCGCTCTCGATCCTCTCCGTCATGCCCACGGGCAAGCTCGGGGAATAAGGCCATGGCCGCTCTCTCGACTGCCCTCCTCGTCGGCAGCATGGCGCTCACTGGTGCCAGCACGTACAACCAGTACCGGGGCCAGCGGCGTGCGGCGCGCAGTTACGAGGCGCAAGGCCGCGGCGCTCGGGAACTCGCCAACACGGAAGCCGGGTTCCTCGACGAGCAGGCCGACGACGCGCTCGCCCGTGGCCGCGAGGAAGAAGGCCGGTACCGATCGGACGTCAGCCGCCTCAAAGGCTCGCAGCGCGCGCGTCTCGCAGCCCAGGGCATCGACATCGGCTCGGGCTCGGCGGCCGCGCTACAGACCGAGACCGCGATCCTCGGCGAGGTCGACTCGCTCACGATCCGAAACAACGCTCGGCGCGAGGCATATGGCTTCAAGACGCAGGCCGACCTCGTCCGGAAGGGTGGCGCGAACCAGGCCGCGGGCTACGCAAACGAAGCGAAGTCGGCGCGCAACGCGTCGATCGGGACGCTGCTCACGGGCGGCGCGCAGATCGTCGGGATGTACGCGAACAGCCGGACGACGGCCCCACGCTCGACGACACCGTCCCTCGGCGACCGGGCCCGGGCCATCCAGCCTTCGAACACACCGAACCTCGCTCCCATCCCTCGTCCGCGCGTCACTGTGCCCAACGCTAAGCCATGGTGGCAGCCGTAATGCCGCGCGTGCCAAGGATCGATCAGCGTGTAGCCACGAACCCGCTCGGCCGGCCGTCCGTGCCGGCTGCGGCGTTCATCCCGCCCGACCCCGTCACGCCCGTCGACCTGAGCGGAGTCGCCCGGCTGGCGACCGACATGTACGAACGGGAGCGCGACAAGGTCGACCAGGTCGTCATTCTCGAAATCGATAACGAGCTCGCCCGGCTCTCGACGGATCTCAGGAGCCGCGCGCTCGAGCGCCGCGGTAAGGACGCGCTCGGCGTCTCCGAAGAGATCGGGGCCGAATGGCAGAAGGAAGTCTCGAAGATCGAGGGCCGGGCCCGGACCGACCGGCAGATGCTGGCGTTTCGCGAGCGCGCGATGGCGCGCGGCAGCAGCCTGTACGAATCGGTCGAGCGGCACGCGAACGCCGAATGGCGGACCTACGAGGACAGCGAGACCGAAGCGGCACTGGCGAACCGCGTCACCGATGCGATCGAGAACTACGCGGTGCCCGAGAAGTTGCGGACGGCCGTCACCGAAGCCCGGGGCATTGCCTCGGAGAAGGCGCGGCGGAACGGATTCGCCCCCGACTCGCAGACGTATATCGACACCGTGACCAAAGCAGTCACGGCCGTTCACGCCGGCGCGATCAGTCAGATGGTCGCCGACGGCAACGACCAGCTCGCACTCCGGTACTTCACCGAAATTAAAGGTGAGCTCGACGGAGCGGTGCTGCCCGAGATCACGCGCCGACTCGAAGTCGTGTCGTCCGAAGGCGAGGGCGCGCGTGGCGCCGACGCCGTATGGAAGGAGCTGGGCCCGAAGTCGCTGAACGACCCGGTCAAGCTTGCGACGCTGGAGCAGGCGATCCGCGATCGCTACGGCGACAACCAGTCGGTCATCAAGGCCGCGATCGGTCAGCTGCGCACGCGCGCCGAAGCCTTCAATTCCGAGCAGCGCGAAGTCGGCGCATCGAACGAGGCGACGGTGCTGGGCGCGTACAACGAAGGCCGGTCGCTGTCGCAGATCATGCGGATGGGCGAGTACCTAGCGCTGCCCGGCGATAAACAGAACTCGATCCGGACGTACATCGTCGACCGCGGCTACACGTTGAGCCAGCGCGCGGCGGCCGACACGCCGTCCGAGCGGAACTGGACGAAGTACTGGGAGGTCTCGAATCCGCAGACGCTCTCGGGAATGAGCGAAGCCGAGATCATCGCGCTCCAGCCGAACCTCGGCCGGACGCTCGTGACCGACCTGCTCGAGAAGCGGCGCGGGCTGGCGAAGAGCGCGGCCAACGTCCGAACCGCGACGATCGACAGCGACACCTTCAACACGGTGGCCGCGGCCGCCGGCTACACCGCCTACAACGCGAACACCCGGAACGCGAAGGCCGCGCTCGGAGCGCTCAAGCATCGCGTCGAGACGGAGATCGAGCGGGTCCAGCAGGCATCGGGGCGCGAGATGACCCGCGACGAGAAGCGGACGCTCATGGAGTCAGTCGTCGACGATGCTGTGTTCGTCGACTCGCGCCGCGGCCCGAAGTCGGTCCGCATCGTCGACGTGCGTGACGATAACCGCGGCCGGACGTTCGTGCCGTGGGATGTCATTCCCGAAGAGGATCGCACGCAGGTCGCCGAAGCGCTCCGTGCAATGAGCGGCCGAGTTCCGTCGAAGGGTCAGGTCCAGCGGGCGTATGCGGCGTGGCAGCTGGACGACCAGGCACGCTTCCGCGCGATCGCGGGCGAAGGTCGGTAAGCCCATGGGCTCGTCGATCGACCGCTTCCTGCAGGAGTCGGGAGGCGGCAACCCGCCGCAGAAGAAGGAGCCCTCGGCGATCGACCGCTGGCTCACCCGCACGGAGGACGTCGAGCAGATCCGGCGCTCCGCGCGCAAGCCGATCGAGCCCGAGCGGGCGGCGAAAGTCATCCAGCTTCGGGACCGAACGGGACTCCCTGCCCCGGTTGTCCAACGGAATGTCGAGCGCATCGAAGCCGAGAGAAGCTCGTTCGATTCCGAAGCGTTCACCCGGGACAATCCGGTCGTCGCCGGCTGGCTGGCCGAGGATCCGAACAACTACGCGGTCGCGCAGGACGACCTGTCGAGCCTGTCGTTCCTCGAGAAGACGTGGCAGGCGCTCAAGCGCGGCCGCAACGTCGGCCAGGCCGAGAGCGCGCGCGGCCGGATGGGCACGGTAGCGCAGTCGCGCCGCGGCGATCTCGACGAGTACCAGACGACGAAGTTGCAGCGGTTGAATGCAGAAGTCGCCGAGCGCCCCGAGGGGTTGGGCTTCCTGAACAACCTGGTCTTCGGCAGTGCGAAGATCCTCGGACAGATGGAGGACGCCGTACCCGAGGCCATGGCGTCGGGCTTTGCCGGCGCCTCGGCTGGGGCTACCGCGGGTGCGATCGCTGGTGCGGTGGGCGGACCGCTCGCTGCACTCACGGCCGCAGGCGGAGCTGCAACGGGGTTTGCTGCAGGAGTCGCCGGCGGCTTCGGGAAGTACACGTTCCAGGTCGAGTCCGGAAACCAGTATCTCGAAATGTCCGACGCGCGCGGCGAGGACGGTCAGCCGCTCGACGAGAACATGAAGCAGCTCGTCGCGTCGGGTGTCGGGTTCGCGAACGCGCTCTTCGAGGTCGCAGGCGCATCGCTCGTCGCTCGGCCGTTCGTGTCCGTCGCGAAACGCTTCGCGCGCGAGATCGGGAAGGACGCGCTGGTCCGGCCGACGATGCGTCAGGCAGTCGCAGACTTCGGGAAAGCGTATGCCGTGGCCCTGGGCGGCGAGGTCGGCACGGAGGTGCTGCAGGAAGTCTCGGGGATAGTCGGCGACGAGATCGCGAAGTACGGATCGGAAGGCACGTTCGAGCAGCTGCTCACGAGCCCCGAGCTCCGCGAGGAAGCGGTCAACCGGCTGACGAACATCGTGAAGGAGACCGCGCAGGGCATGGCGCTCCTGGCGTTCCCAGGCGCCGGCCTCCGCGGCGGCACGACGGCGTTCGATGCCCGGCGCGCGCGGAAGCGCGAAGAGTTCTACCTGGCACTGGGCGAAGGCGTGAAAGGGTCGAAGACGTTCGAGCGGCTGCCCGAGGGGCTGCAGCAGATCGCCGAGCGGGCGACGAAGGACGGGCCGATTGAGACCGTGTACGCGCCGGTCGAGACGTTCGTGACGTACTGGCAGTCGCAAAATAGGGA
>JBKJQC010000012.1:0-3777 GCA_046593995.1 Polyangiales bacterium | reverse complement strand
CCGCGGACGAGAGCCGACGCATCTCCCCTGCCTTCGCGGGCACCCCGTCGATGCGCAGCGTGTCCGACGCCTCTTCCGGCTGCACGGTCACCGTCGCTGCGAACGTCGCCATCATCGTCGGCAGCGTGAGCTCGTGCCGACCGTGCACGTACGACGTCGGCATCTCGAGCGTGTACTCGACGGTCTTCTCCCCCTTCGGATCGATGGGGAACACTTGGAGCGCGAGGTGACCTTGCGCGCGCCACGACAAGAGCGCCGGATCCTTCGGGTAGTACCCGCCGATGCCGGTGAGCTCGCGATACTTCGCGGCCGCGGACTCCGCCTCCATGAGCTCCCCCGGGTACCAGATCGGCTGCCCCTTCTGGAAGCCGAGGGTACGGAGCCCCGTCGCGACCGCGCCTTCGGGGAGATCCTCGATGTGGAGCATCGCCTGATCGTGCTTCGTGCCGGGGTTCTCGAACGTGCGTCGCACGACGAGCACCGCGTGGCCGCGGCCGATCCGGAGATCGATGTCGTGCTTCCGTTCGAGCATCGCCGTCGACTTGGTCCCGCTCAGCGTGTCCGCGTTGGCCACCCCGCACGGCACGGTCCCGAGACCTGCCCCCGAGCAGAGCCCGCAGAGGAGCACCCACACGCCACGGCTACCCGCCAAACTCGCCAAGGAAGCTCGCGTTCGCATGGGCTGCATCGACCGCGGCGATCGCGATTGGTTCCCGCGCGCCGTCCTGCCCGCGAATTTCTCCCATCCGTACGAGCGACCCCTACGGGCTCACTTGCACGCTGCCGCGTCGACCCAGCCGAACGCGATGCCGCCGATCGGGTGGCTTCCGACGTACGAAGTCTTCGGCAGCGCCTCCCAGGTGATCCCGTCGGTGCTCCGGTAGAAGATCTGCTTCTCGTACCAGACCTGCCACCCTGCGTTGGTCGCGACGAAGGTGCCGGTGCTGCTCCGCGCGGCCGCTCCGATGCTCGGGGTCGCGGTCGAGCCCAGCACGCTCGTGGCGGTGGTCGTCCATTGCGCGCCGTTCGTCGAGCGGTACATGACCGCGCGCTCCTTGCCTTCGAGCGTCGCGCGTCCCCACGCCACGACCTCCTTGCCGGCTGACAGTGCCGTCGAGGACACGGTTCCGCCCATGCTCGCGGCGCTCCACGTCTTGCCCGCATCGGTCGAGCGGCATGCCGTGCCGTCGTTGCCGATCACCATCAGCGTGCTCCCGATCGCGCTCTCGATCGAGACGACACCGCCCTGCGACTGCACGCCGTTACCACAGCTCTGCGGCAGGGTCGTCGGCTTCGTCCACGTCTTGCCGTCGTCGACGCTGAGCGCGAAGTCCTTCGTGCCCGAGTCCTCGAGCACCATCACGAACGTCCCCGCGCCGTACCCGGCGCCGCGCACGTTCCACAGAGACGTGGTCGGCTCCGACGCCTTGACCCACGTCGCCGCGAGGTCGGTGGAGATCCGCGGCGTGCGGGACGCAGCGAGGAAGGTCGCTCGCTCCCCTCCCGAGAAGGCGACGCCACCGAAGGTCGTGCCCTCGAGCGCGTTGGTCCACACGCGGCCGTCCTTGGAGCGGCGGATCGCGCCCGGCTTCCCCCAGCCGAAGGTCGCGGCGAAGAAGCCTCCACCGAACGCGATCCCGCGCGCGCTCCCCGACCCGTGATCGCAGTCGTAGCCGTCGATGAAGCAGACCGCGGTGTCGTCGTCCGACCTGTTCGCGATCCACGTCTTGCCGTCGTCGCACGAGATCGTCGTGCGCCCGACGTGCCCCTGCGCGACGAAGAGCGGCACCTTGCCAGCATGCGGATCGGTCTCGGCCGGCCCCGCGTCGGAGGGCGAGTCGGAAGGCGTCGCGTCGGGGTTCGTGCTCACGGCGTCCACGGCGCCATCACGGTCGGTCGCGCCAGTCTCCGACTCGACGGCGGCGTCTCCCGCCACGGGGATCGGCGCCTCGTTCGGAGCGTCCTCGGTGGTGGCGAGACACCCGACGCCGAGCAACGGCACGACCAGCAAGAACGCCCTCATGCCCACAAGAGGCGTCCGCGTGGCCGAATCGGCTCAGGATTGTTCGACGGCCTGGAAAACGCGCGGCTGCTCAGGTGCTGCAGACCTTGATGTACCCGAGGTCCTTGCAGGTGCTGAGCTTTCCCGAGCAGTCGGCGTTGGAGTCGCACGTGGTCGCCGTCCCGCAGCTGCCGGAGTTCGTACATGTCGCGCCGCCGGGAGCGGTGCCGATCACGCAACACTCCTTGCCGCTGCCGCACTCCGACGACGAAGTGCAGGAGTAGCGCGGCCCCGCGCACGTGCCGCCGCTCGCCACGCACGACCCCATCCCGCCGGTGACGCAGCAGTCCTGCGTGGCGCGTTGACAGGTCACCGCGGCGCACTTGATCGTGGTGCTCGGCGCGTCGCTCACCGGCGCCGAGTCCGTCGGCGGCGCCGTCGTGTCGGCTGCGGGGGTGGTGTCGACCGCGGTCGCCGTGTCGGGCGTGGTCTCCGAGGGCAGACCGTCCGTGACGCCGAAGCCGCCGTCGTCGCTCGTGGTCGGAACGGTCTCCTCGTCGCTGCTGCATCCCACGAGGACGGCGAGAGCGATGGCGAGGAGGAGGGGCGCGCGCATCGCTGAAGCGTACCCGAAGCGCCTTGCGTCGTGGAGCGAACATCCGCGTGGCCGTGCGATAGCCTCGTCGACCTCATGCGGCGACTCATCGGCTCCGTGCTCGCGGCACTCGTCACCGGCGCGTGCTCATCGTCGTCGGACGAGCCGGCGAAGCCGCCGACGGTGGACGCAGGGGATCCCTACGAGCTCGCGGTGGCACCGCGGAGCTGCGTCTACGACTGCCCGCAGAATTCGGACTGCCACGACCTCGACCAGGGGTACGCGTGTCCGGCGCTCGCCCCCTACGACACGCTCCCGCACGCCGCAGAGTGCGCGCCGCTCGGCGCACCGACGCCGGTGACGGGGAAGTGCGCGGCGACCGCTCCGACCGGGGAGGCCGCGCGCTACACCGACGGCACGGGCGAGACGAAGATCCTCCCCGACGGTCGGCGCGTGAAGCCGATGGGCGTCGAGCACGCGTTCGTCGAGAGCGATCTCACGGGAGGCTTGCCGACCGCGGTGATCACCCTGCCGGGCTCCCATCGCGCGATCACGGTCGACACCGGGTACGGGCCCCACGTCGTGCGCTCGATCGACCTCGACGCGATCGGCGCGGGCAATCCGGTGATCACGCGGCTGCGCTTCGACCCGCCGAAGACGCTCAACAACGGCCTCGCGTTCATCGCGCCCGATCTCCTCTACGTCGCCACGAGCGACGGGGTCGCGCAGGCGATCACGGTGGACGCGACCGGCGCGCTCGCGCTCGACGAGAAGCGCACCATCACGCTCCCTCCGGCGACGTCACGGACCGGCAGCAAGATCCCTTGGCACACGGCGTCGCTCGCCGCCTCGCCCGACGGGAAGCGCCTCGTCGTCGGCGCGGTGCTCGAGCGACGCGCGCTCGTCTACGACGTGGAGAGCGGCTCCGCGACGTTCGGGCAGAAGCTCACCGAGATCGATCTCGGCGCGCCGGAGACCTTCGCCGTCGCGTTCGATCCCGCCGACTCGACGCACGCCTACTTCTCCCTCTGGAGCTCGCTCGCCGTGGCCGAGGTCGATCTGGTCAGCGGCGCGGTGCGGCGCTTCACCACCGACAAGAGCCCGCAGGGGATGGCGTTCCTCGACGCGCGCTGGCTCGCGGTCGCGAACGCACATGGCGACACGATCTCGCTCGTCGACC
>JBKJQC010001190.1:0-3819 GCA_046593995.1 Polyangiales bacterium | reverse complement strand
GGCCACCTGGCAGGCGACACGAGCCTCGCAACGGAGACGTCACGACCGGCAGACGGCTCGAACCTCCGCGCCTCCGTGCCTCCGTGTTCAATCCGGCGTGCGCAAACCGATCGGCGCTCTAGACCCTAAACCGATCACAAATCCGTGATGAGGTAGTCCTTCAACTTGTAGAGCAACGCGCGGTGGCTGATCTCGAGGATCTCCGCGGCCCGCGTCCGGTTTCCCTTCGTCTTCTGCAGCGCGCGGCGGATGAGCACCTCTTCGATGATGCGCGTGGTCTTCTTGATCGACAGCTCACCGCTCGCGAGCTGCATCTGCACCGGATCGCGCGCCTCGCGGACGCGCTCGGGGAGATCCTGGATGTGCAGCAGATCCGTGTCGGCGAGCACCATGGCGCGCTCGATCGTGTTCTCGAGCTCGCGCACGTTGCCGGGCCACGAGTAGTCGATGAGCGCCTTGCGCGCCTCGGCGTCGAGACCGCGCGTCGAGGTGCCGAGGCGCGTGTTGTTGCGTGCGATGAAATGGTCGATGAGGAGGTGGATGTCCTCTTTGCGCTCGCGGAGCGGCGGGACGACGATCTGCAGGACGTTCAGCCGGTAGTAGAGGTCTTCGCGGAACCGACCGGCCTTCACCTCGGCCTGCAGATCGCGGTGCGTCGCGGCGATGATGCGCACGTCGATCTTCTGATCCTTCACGTCCCCGAGCCTTCGGATCGTCTCCTCCTGGAGGACCCGCAGGAGCTTCACCTGCAGCGCGAGTGGCAGCTCGCCGATCTCGTCGAGGAAGAGCGTACCGGTGTTGGCCTCCTCGAAGAGGCCACGGCGGTCGCTCGTGGCGTCGGTGAACGCGCCCTTCTTGTGCCCGAAGAGCTCGGACTCGAGGAGGTTCTCCGGGATCGCGCCGCAGTTGATCGCCACGAACGGGTTGTTCGTGCGGCTGCCGCGCTTGTGGACCGCCTTCGCGACGAGCTCCTTGCCGACGCCGCTCTCGCCGACGACCAGCACGGTCGTCTTGTAGTCGGCGATCTTCCCGATGGTGCGGAAGATCTCGATCATCGACGCGCTCTTCGCGAGGATCTCGTCGAACTTGTGCTCCTTGCGGATCTCTTCGCGGAGCTTCTGGTTCTCCTTCCGGAGCGTCTCGCGCTCCTCGGCCTTCTTCAGCGTGAGCAGGATCTCGTCCGGCTTGAATGGCTTTGCGACGTAGTCGTACGCGCCCGCCTTCATCGCCTCGAGCGCGAGGTCCACCGAGCCGTACGCGCTCATCACGATGACCGTCGCCGTCGACGCCTTGGCCCGGAGCGCCGCCAGCAGATCGAGGCCGCTCATCTTCGGCATGCGCACGTCGGTGAGCACGACGTCGGGACCGAACGTCTCGACCTTCTCGAGCGCTTCCTCGCCCGTCGACGCCGTCTCGACCTCGTAACCCGCGCGGCGGAGCAACGTGCGCAACACGAGCCGCAGGTTCTCTTCGTCGTCGACCACCAGGATGCGTCGCATGCGCCCTCCGCAATTATTGCTATGCGGATCGCGACGCGGCCGCAATGGCCTTATTAGTGCTGCGATCAGCCGAGCAGCTTTTGCGGACCCTTCTTCTTCTTGTGGAGATGCTTCGCCGGCGCCGCCGAGGGCGCAGGTGCGGCCTTGTGCTGCAGGAGGTCGAGATCCTTCAGCATCGTCTTCGCTTCGGCATGGTTCGGATGCGCGTCGAGGACCTCGTTCAGGCGCGCGCGCGCGTCGTCGATCCGACCGAGCGCGCGGAGGGCGCGCGCGTCGTAGACACGCGGCTCGGCGGACGCGGGCGCGCGGGCGATCCATGCGACGGACGCGTCGTGAGCCTCTCCATGATGTCCTCCGGCGAAGGCTGCGCGCGCCCACGCTGCGGCCGACGCCGGGGTGCCGTCGTCCTTCAACGAGCGGGCGAGGGTGAGCGCGGCATCGGTCTCGCCGGCTGCGATCTTCGCATCGACCTCCGCGACCGTGGCCGCGGGCGGTGTGCTGGCCTTCGTCACGGTCTCGGTCTCGGCGACCGGCGCGTTCTCGGGGGAGAGCACCGGCGAGGCGAGGAGCGGGACCGCGCTCTGCACCGGCTGCATCACCTTCGCGGTCTTCGCCGCGGCGACTGCCGTTGCGAGCGGCATCGCCAGCGGTACCTTCACGGCAGGAGGCGCTGCAGCGATCTGCGGGGGGTGCGGCAGAGGCTCCGACGCGACCAGCATCGCGGGCGCGCTCGCCGGAGCAGGGGCCGCGGCCACGCCCTTCACCGCGGGCGCTTCCGTGATGGGCGCGATCGGCTCGGTCTGGAGGGTGGTGCGCGCGTTGCGCAGGTTCGCGAGGATCGAGAGATCGAGCTTCAACCCGCCGCGACCGCCGGCGACGAACGCGGCGAGCGCGCACCCAGCGAGCGCAACGAGCGCGACGACCGCGGCGCCCTTGCGACGGCGGGGTCGGTCGACCGGGCGGGTCTCGGCGCCCGCGTCGAAGTCGCGATCCACGTCGAGGTGCGCGAGATCGCGCTCGGTGTCGCGCTCGCCGAGCGGCTCCTCGATCATCACCGGGATCGCCGCCTCACTGTCGAGAGAGCTGTCGAGAGAGCCATCGAGTGATCCGAGCGAGTACATGCCGCCGGCGACCTCGGCGTCGGTGAGGGGCGGGATGCGGGAGTCGACGAAGAAGCCGCCGTAGCACGCCTCCTCGAGCGCCTCGCGCATGTCGCTCGCGTCGGCGAAGCGCCCCTCGGGATCCTTCGCGAGCGCGCGCATGATCAACTTCTCGACGGCGGCCGGGATCCCGCGGAGCGGCGCAGCCTCGCGCACCGGCTTCGGCGTCTCGCGCATGTGGCACGACATCATCAGGATCGGCGACGGCGCGTCGAACGGCGTGCGGCCGGTGACGAGGTTGTAGAGCACGCAGCCGAGCGCGTAGAGATCGGCGCGACCGTCGACGGAGAGCCCCTGGCACTGCTCGGGCGACATCGTCTCCGGCGTGCCGAAGATGGCTCCTGCGCGAGAGAGGTTCGGATCGTCCTGCCCGGCGGCCTCGCTCGCGGAGGGGGGCGCGCCGGCGCCGCGCATCTCCTTGGCGACGCCGAAGTCGAGCAGCTTCACCTGCACCTCGCCGAGCGAGGCGGGGCGACGTCCGGCGTAACAGAGGAAGAGGTTCGCGGGCTTCAGATCACGGTGCACGAGGCCCGCGGCGTGCGCAGCCTCGAGCGCGCGGCAGATCTTGATGCCGAGCTCACAGGCGTCGCGCCAATCGGCGCCCTTCTCACGGTCGATGAATTCGTCGAGCGTCTCCCCCTCGAGCCGCTCCATCACGAAGAAGAGACGCCCGCCCCACTCGCTCTTCGCCGGATCACCGCTCGTCTGACCGAAGTCGAAGACCTGGACGAGGTTCGGGTGCGGCAGGCTCGCGATCGCGCGGGCCTCACGGCGGAAGCGCGCGACGAACTCGGGCGACTGCGAGTGCTTCCCTTGGAGCACCTTGATCGCGACCTTGCGCCCGAGATCGACGTGCTCCGCCTCGTAGACGACGCCCATCGCGCCTTCGCCGACGCGGCGGATGAGGCGATAACGCGTCCCGGGGAGACCATCCGGGACCTGGGTGAGCGGCTCGGGCGTCGAGCTGTCATCGTCAGCATGGCGCGAGTCGCGCTCGGAGTCGCGACGCTTGCGACCCGACGGCGTCGACGAGAGCTCTTCGAGCTCGGTCGCGAGGACGCGGCGGGCCTTCGCGACGAGACGGGCGAACTCGACGCGCGAGGCGGCCGGCTCGGTCGGATAGAGACGGGCGAGCATCGTCTTCACGCGCGAGCGCACGC
>JBKJQC010000892.1:0-10647 GCA_046593995.1 Polyangiales bacterium | reverse complement strand
CGGCGCGGTGATGCCCAAGCGGTGGACCTGGCCCGCGTACGTCACGACGCTCCGGAGCAGGCTGGAGGCGCCGGTCGCGTTGCTGGTCGTCACGCCGGATGCAGCGATCGCGCGGCTCGCGTCGGAGGCGATCGAGATCGGCCATCCGGGCTTCGTGCTGCGGCCGCTGGTGCTGGGTCCGGCCGACGTGCCCTACGTCGACGTAGCCGAGGCTTCGCGCGCGCCCGAGCTCGGCGTGCTGGCGATGGTCCTGCACGGTCGCGAGCCGCAGGCCGCTTCGATGGTGTCCCCGGTGCTCTCGGCGTTGGTCCAGCTCGACGATGACCGACGCCGACTCTACGCTGATGTTGTCCTGTCAACGGCGAAGCACGAGCTCGTGCTCGCCGCGATCGAGGCTGTCATGAAGATCCACTACGAGTATCAGAGCGAATTCGCGCGGAAGTACTACGGTGAAGGGCGCGCGGAGGGGCGCGCGGAGGGCGTGGCGGAGGGGCGCGCGGAGGACGTCGTGGCAGTGCTCGTGGCCCGGGGAATCGATCTGCCGTCCGCGGCACGCGAACGAATCCTCGCCTGTCGCGACCTCGCGCTCCTATCCAGCTCGCCCCGGACTGGCTCTGCGAGGTGCCGTCGGATTCGACGGAGGTGCACGACCGCCGTGACAAGATGCCCTTGTACGCACGGCACGGTGTGCCGCACGTCTGGCTCGTGGATCCCATCCTCCGCTACCTCGAAGCGTTCTGGAACGACGCGGGTGCCTGGCGTCCCATCGGCCCGGGGAAGTGGCGGGGCGACGCGCGCGTGCGACTCCCGCCGTTCGAGTCGATCGAGCTCGATCTCGCCGCTCTCTGGGCGTCGTAGGACCGCACTCGCCCGCGTCCGACCTTCGTCCGTGGGTACGGGAGCACGCAGATCTTCTCCTCGCCCCGCGCGTACCAAGGGAATCGCATGTACCAGCCGCTCGCTCCCTGCATCGCTTGCCGCCGCCACGTTCGCACCGCCGATGCGCGCTGCCCCTTCTGTCGTGCGGAGCTCGAGGTCGCCGTCGTCGAAGCGGCGCGCGCTCTCGACCCGGGCGTTCGCCTCTCGCGCGCGGTCACCTTCGTCGCCGCGCTCGCGATCGCCGGCTGTCACTCGGAGCCCGTTCCCACGGCGATTGCGAAGGATCCGGCCAGCGCGAAGCCGAGCGCTGCGCCCACGCCCGAACCGGCCCCAACGCCTTCACCAGGGCCGTCACCGGGGCTCGGCCCCGGGCTCGTCGACGATCCAGGTTCGCCGGTCGCGGAGTACGGGGCACCTGCGCCTCCGCTCCCGACCGCTCCGCCCGCCAAGCCGAAGCCGTCGACGCCGCCGAAACCGAAGCCGGCGCCCGGGGAGGTCGACGATCACGGCGGCATGCATGCGAAGTACGGCGCGCCGCCGCCGCCGACGACGTCGCCACTCTGAGCGCCACTCTTCGGCATCGCGGAGCCTCGGCTATCTTCGGCTCGTGGAGACCCTCGATCTGCCGATCGACCCACCGCGCCCCGACGCCGCGGTGAGAGCATTCGTGCGCGCCGCGCTGTGCGAGCTCGACCCCGCGGCACGCGCGATCGATCTCACGCAGTCGCGCACCACCACCGAGGACTCCGGACCGGGCGACAGCAACGTGTTCTTCATCACGCGGCGGGAGACGCTGTACGGAACGCCGTCCCTCGGGTTCGTCGCCGAGACCGTGTACGAGCACGACGAGTGCCAGGGCATGCCGCGCGAAACCCTGGTCAGTTACACGATGCGCGGCGTTGGGCTGCGGCCCGGACGCTCCCTCGCGTACGCCGAGGACCTGCTCGACGGAGAGCCGGGCATCCGCCTCGAGGGCAAGCCATCGGAGTTGGCCGCGTGTCTCGACCTGTTCTTCTCGGACCTGCTCCGGTGCACCGTCGAAGCAGACGCAGCACTCCGTGCGCTGCGCGGCTTGTATGGTTTCACGGAGGTGAGCGCCCTCGTGCCACGTGCGGCGTTCCAGCCAGAGGCGATCGATCCCGCCGGTGGCGGTGACGTGGCGGCCGCAGTGCGAGCGCTGAACGACCTCCTGCGTGTCGAGCCGGCACACCCCACGGCCCGGTGGTACCGCGCCCAGCTCTACGCCCGCGCAGGGGACGCGGTCGCTGCCGAGGCCGCGCTGGAGCAATGGCGCGTCGCGCACGCCGCCGACTCCGAGGTGCCGCTCGCGCTCGCCAACGTGCGTCTCCAGCGGAGCGACGCGGCCGCCGCGCTCGCCGCGCTCGAAACCGTTCCCGAGACCGATCGCAGCGTGCACTACCACGCCACGCGCTTCGAAGCGCTCTATCGACTCGGGCGCTACGCCGACGCGCTCGACGCGCTCGCACCGTGGTCGTCGCGCAGCGCCCGCGCGTGGGGCAGCTCCACGCTCGACGAGATCGACGCGACGCTGCTGCGCGTGCGCCTGCACGACCTGCTGGGCGACCGGGCCGCGGCGCTTCGCGCATGGCAGCTCGCCCTCGGAAAGAGCTCCCACTACGCCATCAACGTACTGCTCGAACCACGCACGTCGAGTCTTCTGGATCCGTGGATCACCCGCTACCTCGAGCCATCGTGGGTGGCACAGCTGCGCGCGGATCCGGAGTTCGAAGCGCTGCTGCCGGCGCCGTGTGATCGCCGTAGCCGCTGAATTAGAGCGACTGCAGATACGCGACGAGATCGTCGACCTGCGCGGGCGCGAGCTGCGAGGTCTTCCCGTGTCGGTCTCCGCCGCCGCACCCACCGAAGCGGTCCTTCAAGGTCTGCGCGCAGAGCTTCGGCCTCAGGGACAGGACGTTTCCCAACCTGCGTGCGGCGAGATAGCCTCTTCGAGTGGAGAGCGAGCGCTCGACGGGACGCGTGACGATGGTGCACGTCCTCCTGCGCGGCCCTCGAGCGGCGCAGGGCACGACGCTCGACATCGCCGGTGTGCGCGTCGCCGTCGTCGGCTTGGTGCCTTCGGCGCTGTTCCCCGAGAGCAGCGTCGAGCCCGACGATCTGTACGCCGTCGCGTGGATCGAGGAACCGTTGATCCTCGACGCGCTCGCAGCGCTGCGGCGCGCGCCCACGGTCGTCGACGCGATGACCGACCAAGGCGACAAGGCCTCGACGCGGCGCAGGCGGAAGCTCGTCTGAATCCGCCCACCGCGTGAATCGCGGCTCGCATAGCATCGACCGATGCACCGATGGATCGCGCGCGTGGCGTTCTGGTTCGCCGCGATGGTCGCCGCGTGCTCCGCCGACGACGAGAGTCGGCCCACGATGGAGCCGGCCGAGGCGATGCTCGGTGGCGGCGGACGCGACACGCCGTGGCCCTCCGACGTCTTCCTCGTGAACGGGCACTTGAAGGTCGACGAGGTCCCGCTCGAGGGACAGAGCGCGAACCTCGCCGACCTCACGCGCGCGCTCTCCGAGCTCGACGGCGCGCCGGTGCACTCGTCGATCTTCTTCCCCTTGCAGGGAGGCTCGATCCCCGACGGCAAGCTCGCGGGTACCGCGCGCCTCCTCGATCTCGACGCCGGGACTCCCGCGGCAGAAACGCGCGAGCTCACGCTCTTCCATCGCTCCGCCACCTCCGAGCTCGTCGCGTTGGCGCCCGGCGACGCGGTGTTCGCGGAGGGGCACCGTTACGCGTGCGTCGTCGATGCGCGCTTCATCCGCCCCTCGCCTGCGATGCGCGAGGCCATGTCCGGGGTCGGGCCGTTCGCTGCGGCGTACGCGCCGCTCGTCGCGAAGCTGGGCTTTGCGATGAAGGACGTGGGCGCGGCGACCGTCTTCACCGTCGGCCACCCGACGCGCGTGCTCGATGCGATGCGCGCGCAGCTCGACACGACGCCCGCGCCAGTCGCGTCGGTGACCACGGTGCTCACCGGAGCCGCGCTCGACGCGCTGGTCGGTGTCCCGACGGGCGCGCGCTCCGGCATCGGCTATCCGGACGGGATCGTGCACGACGCGATCGGCGCGGTCGTCCTCGGATCGTTCGAAGCTCCCTGGTACCTCGGCGCGTCGACCGCGCACCTCGGGCGGGTGGAGCTCGACGCCGCCGGCGCGCCGATCGCGAAGGGAGCGACGACGGTGCCGTTCCTCCTCACGGTGCCGCGCGACTCCGGGAAGGGGCTCGCGAAGACGCCGGTGCTGATCTTCCAACACGGCCTCAACGCGAGTCGCGCGCAGGTCCTCGCGGTGGCGAACGACTACGCGCGCGCGGGATACGCGACCATCGGCATCGACGCGCTCTGGCACGGCGAGCGGCGCCCCGGAGCGCGCGACGAGAAGCACGCCTTCGGGACCACGCCCGGTCCCGACGGGCTCGCCGACGACACCGAGTACGGCGCGTCGATGGTGTTCTTCGACTTCAACGGCGACGACGCGGTCTCCATCCGCCCGCTCGACGCGCGCGCGGTGCGCGACAACTTCCGCCAAGCCGTGCTCGAGATCGGGCAGCTGGTGCGGCTCGTGAAGCGCGGCGACGTGAGCGCGCTCGTCGCGTCGGACGCTTCGCTCGCGACGCTCTCGTTCGACGGCGATTCGCTCGTCTACACCGGCGAGTCGTTCGGATCGGTCCTCGGTGCGATCGTCATCGCGGTCGACACCGACCTTCGCGCGGCCGTCCTCGCCGTGCCCGGCGCGTCGATCTTCCTCTCGATGTTCGCGAGCTCGCCGGTCTTCTCGGGCATCGCCGCGATCCTCTTGCGCAGGCCCTTCGACGCGTCCCTCGACGTCACCGATCCGGTCACCCTCCCCTTCGCGGCGCAGCGCTCGTTGTCCCTCATGCAGGCGGCGATCGAGCCCGGCGATCCCATCGCGTTCGCCGAGCACGTCGCGCGCACCCCCCGCGGGGCCGCGCGCTCGGTGATGCTGCTCCAGGCCTTCTCCGACGAGGTCATCCCGAACCAGGCCGGCGAGCTCCTCGGCTCGGCGATGGGCGCATCGCAGGTGACGATTCCGGGCCGCACGAGGCCGCTCCGCTACGTCACCGTGCCCACGCTCACGCCGCCGGTGACGGGGAACATGGGGGACGCCACCGTCGCGATCCTCAACGTCGACCCGGCGACCCACGTGATGTTCACGCGCTTCGTCGACACGAAGAAGTACGAGCTCGGCTTCCCGCCTGCCATCTCGCTCGCGAAACCGCAGCCGATCGACGAGCCCATCGAGTGGCTGCACGCGATCACCCTCGCGTTCGCCGAAAGCCATCGAAAGACCGGTCGACCGACCGTCACCCCACCGTGAGGGGCTACCGTGATCGAGCGAGGTGATGCCTGACCGAGCTCATCGTCGCGCGCGCAGGATGACGCCGTCGCCCATGCTCCCGTAGAGCGGGAGTCGCGCCTCCGCGGACGAACGTGCCCTATGATGCTCGGCCACGCTCACCCGGAACCCATGACGATCCCGACCGAGCCGATTGGCAGCATCCCACGTCCACCGGCGCTGATCGCAGCCGTCGCCGCGCGCGACGGCAAGACCGACGACCCGTCGCTCGATCCGCTCTTCGACGAAGCGATCCGCGACACGGTGGCGCGCTTCGAGGCGACGGGCTCTCCCGTGATCAGCGACGGCGAGCAGCGCAAATACCACAACTTCTGGGACTATTGCGTGCACGGCCTGCCGAACATGGCACCCGACGGGTTCAAGATCCCGTTCGCAGCCGGTCATACGCGCAGGATGCCGCGCCTCACCGAGGCGCCTTTTCGCTACAAGACGTACGCCGACCGCTATCTCGAGGTCGCCCAGAAGCACGCGAAGCGCCCGGTGAAACAGGCGGTGATCTCGCCGTCGGCGCTGAGCCTGCTCTACCCCACCGAAGGCATCCCGGGATATTCGCGCGAGCAGTTCATCGAGGATCTGCTCACGGAGCACGTCGGCGAGGTGCGGCGCTGCCTCGAGAAGGGCGCGCACGTGGTGCAGATCGACTTCACCGAGGGAAGGCTCGCCCTCAAGCTCGATCCGACCGGGATGCTCCTCGAGAGCTTCATCGACCTCAACAACCTCGCGCTCGCGCGCTTCTCTACCGCCGAGCGGAAGCGAATCGGCGTGCACACCTGCCCCGGCGGCGATCGCGACTCGACACACAGCGCAGACGTCGACTACGCCGAGCTCCTCCCGAGCCTCCTCCACCTCAACCTGACGAACTACTACGTCGCGCTCGCCGGAGAGGCCGATCGGCGGCGCGTCCTGAAGATCATCGCGCGCCACCTGAAGCCGGGTCAGCGCGTCTTCGTCGGCGTCGTCGCGCCGATCGACCCCCACGTCGACACCCCCGAAGAGGTCTGCGAACGCATCCTCGAGGCCGCGGAGCACATCCCGCTCGCGCAGCTCGGGACGACCGACGACTGCGGGTACTCACCCTTCAGCGACGACACGTCGACGACGCGCGACACCGCGTTCGCGAAGATCACCGCGCGTGTCCGCGGGACGGAGCTCGCCTCCGCGAAGCTCCAGGCTCGAGCGACCTGACCATGGAAGCCGAGGACGAAGAGCTGCTGCGCTCGGCGACGCTGCAGAACATACAGAGCATCCTCCAGGCGCGGCAGCGCGCGGAGAAGGAGTTCGTCGCCACGAAAGAGGCGCTCGAGGAGGAGACCCGCATCCTCGAGGTCCTCAACAAGACCGGTGAAGCGCTCGCGTCGAAGCTCGACCTGCAGAGCGTCGTCCAGATGGTGACGGACGCCGGAACGCAGGTCAGCGGCGCGCAGTTCGGCGCGTTCTTCTACACGGTCACGAGCGCCGAGGGGGAGCTCTTCACGCTGTACGTGCTGTCGGGCGCGCCGCGCGAAGCCTTCGAGAAGTTCGGCCATCCGCGCGCCACCCCGCTCTTCGGTCCGACGTTCCGCGGCGAGCGTCCGATTCGCATCGCCGACGTCAGCAAGGACCCACGCTACGGCCAGATGGGTCCACACCACGGCATGACCGCAGGCCACCTGCCGGTGTGCAGCTACCTGGCGGTCCCGGTGATCGCGCGCTCGGGGGAGGTCCTCGGCGGTCTCTTCTTCGGCCACCGGGAGTGCGGCGTGTTCACCGAGCGCGCCGAGCGTCTGGTCGTGGGCATCGCTGCCCAGGCCGCGATCGCCATCGACAACGCGCGCCTCTACGAAGAGGCGAAGCGCTCCGCCGACGAGCGCTCACGACTGCTCGACGCCGAGCGTGCCGCGCGCATCGAGGTCGAACGCATCAGCCTGCTCAAGGACGAGTTCCTCGCCACGCTGTCGCACGAGCTACGAACGCCGCTGACCGCCGTGCTCGGGTGGTCGAAGATCCTGCTCTCGCGCGCGAAGGACGATCCGCAGATGCGCCGCGGCCTCGAGACGATCGAGCGCAACGCGCGCGCGCAGGCGCAGCTCATCGAAGATCTGCTCGACATGAATCGGATCGTGTCGGGGAAGATCCGCCTCGACGTCCAGAAGGTCGACGTCTCTCCGATCGTCGAAGAGGTCATCCAGTCGATCGGCCCGTCCGTCGAGGCGAAGTCGATCACCCTGCGCAAGACGATCGATCCGGACGCAGGGCCGGTCCTCGGCGACTCCAACCGGATCCAACAAATCGTGTGGAACCTGCTCACCAACGCGGTGAAGTTCACGCCGAAGGCCGGAACGATCGACGTCGTCGTCCGTCGCGTCGACTCCCAGGTGGAGATCGTCGTCCGCGACAGCGGCATCGGGATCGCGAAGTCGTTCCTCCCGCATCTCTTCGAGCGCTTTCGTCAGGCCGACTCCTCGTCGACGCGCAAGTACGGCGGTCTCGGCCTCGGTCTCGCGATCGTGAAACAGCTGGTCGAGCTCCACGGCGGAACCATCCAGGCGGACAGCGACGGCGAGGGCCGAGGGGCGACGTTCTCGGTCCTCCTGCCCGTGCGCGCGCTGCGGGAGTCACCGCCGCCGCTGGGCCCGAAGGCGGCGGAGACGATCACGCGCGCGGAAGAGATCAACGTCTCGTTGGCCGGCGTGAAGATCGTCGTCGTCGACGACGAACGTGACGCGCGCGAGCTCATCGAGACGCTGCTCGCCGGCTGCGGCGCGGTCGTGTCGTGCGCGGCTTCGGCGAGCGAGGGGGTCGCGCTCGTCCGCTCGAGTCGCCCAGACGTGATCGTGAGCGACATCGGGATGCCGGAGCGCGACGGCTACGAGTTCATCCGTGAGGTCCGCAGCCTCGATCCGGCGAGCGGCGGGAAGACGCCGGCGATCGCCCTCACCGCGTTCGCGCGCTCGCAAGACCGCACGCGCGCGATGCTCGCCGGCTACCAGGTCCACGTCGCGAAGCCCATCGAGCCGGAAGAGCTCATCGCGACGATCAAGAGCCTCGCGCACAACAGCGCCGTCCGCGGGTAGCGCTCAGAGCTTGTAGAAGGCCTTCGCCCGCGCCTCGAGCGAGGCGAACGTCTTCTCGACGATCGGCCGCCGCTCCTTCGCGAAGGTGCCGCTCGGATCCAGGCCCGGCATCGAGCGATCGAACGCCGCGAGATAGCGCGTGCGCCAAGACGCAACTCGCTCCGGCTTCGGCGGCGCGCCGTTACACGCGGCGCAGAGCACGTCGATCATCGCCACGCTCGGCACCAGGCGCGACTCACCGTGTTCGTCGGCGCCGGCGCGCCCTTCGCTCGCGAGGATCGCTTCGATCTCCTTCGCGAGCTTCTCGATGACCTCCGCGAGGTAATCGAGCGCACCGTCGTTCTGGAAATTCGCCGCCCCCCAGGTCCCCATTCCACAGAGCGTACAGCTTTGTCGCGCTCGACGCGCTGTCACGCGGCGGGCGGAAGCTCGTCGACCCGACGCACGAAGAGCGCGGTCGACGGCACGGCGACGGCGAGCGCGACGCCGTACACCGCGGCCGCCGGCAAATCCAGCGGCTGCATCAACAATGCTCCGAGGCCGGCACCGAGCAGCTCCGCCCCGAACCAGACGGCGAGCGCGGCCGACACGTACACCTTCGGCTCGCGCCGCTTCGCGCGCGCCGACATCGAGACGCGGCGCGTGAGCCAGAAGATGACTGCGATCTCGATCATCCAGTGCGACGTCGCCGAGCTGCGAGCGATGCGAGCCCGATCACCAGGAGCCCGAGGGGCGCGGCGGGTGCCCGACCGACGTACGTCGCGCAGGACGCGCCGTCGAGCGCCTCTCCGTTCGGTGCTTCCGCCGCAGCATCCTGCTCGCCGGTCGCCGCGTCGTCCATGGCCGCGTCCGTCGCCGCCGCGGCATCCATCGGCGGCGCGGTCATCGTGTCCTCCGCGACGACAGCCGTGTCGCTCGCGACCTCCGCTGCGACGTCGCGCGGGGCATCGGGTGCGCCGACGTCGCCCGGTCCCGCGTCCGGCTTCACGAACGTCCCGCCCTTCGACACGATCGTGATCGTGAGGTGGCTCTTCATCGTGAAGTAGAGCGCAGTGCTCGGCGCGCCGTAGAAATTCTCGACGCCGGGGTCGACCTTCACCGCGTTGCGGTCGCGCATGATGAACGGGATCTCCGTCATGGGCTTGGTGAAGTCGACGGCGGAGTACTGCCACATGTTCGGGATCGAATCCGTCCACTCGTAGACGCCCGGCTTGGTGAAGCGCGCGTAGCCGTAGCAACAGTACGACGAGCCGACGAAGCACACGCCCATGTTGAGGTTCTCGGCGCTCGGCTTCTCCAGCACGACGAGGCGGTAGTGCGCCGTTCCCTCCGCGTAGTTCACCGGCGTCTTCCAGTTCGTCGGAATGCCGGCCGCGGGCTTCGCGTAGGCGTGCGACTCCTTCGTATGCGCGTAGTCGGCGTCGACGAGCACGAACTGCTCGGCGGCGGCGCGCGTCGCCATGGTCAGCATGATCGAGCACAGACCCACGGCGACGGGGAGACGCATGCCCGGAAGCGTACGTGGGTTCACCGAGAAGGCGAAACCTCCCTCCGCGAGCAAGTAACTAAATGACCGAGCGTGATTCTCGACCGCTCGGATTGAACACGGAGGCGCGGAGGCACGGAGGTCCGTGACAAGTGCTGCCGCGCGCACCCAGCCACGTCTCGCCGGCGATCGCACCGAGGAACGGACTGGACCAGGCCTCGAAGCGTCGCGATCGGCAGACTCTCGAGCCTCCGTGCCTCCGTGCCTCCGTGTTCAATCGATCGGGTACGCAGAGTTCGAGATCGCGATCGCTGATTTAGGCGATCGGCCAGGGGAGCGACGACACGCGCGGGGCGATCTTCTTCAGCTCGCCGCGGAGCGATTCGGCCGTCGCGCGCGCCTTCTGGCTCTTCTTCATGCACGCGGAGATGAACTGGCCGATCAGCGCCGTGCGGGGGTTCGCCATCAGTTTCTGCACGTCGTCCGGTCCGCCGTCGTGGCACATGTGCGCCGAGAGCAGCGCGAGGATGTGCGGCTCCGCGAAGAGCGGCTTGCTGGTGAACATCTCGTACGCCACGCACCCGAACGCGTACATGTCCGCAGGGAACGGGTACGCCGGCCCTTCGTCCTCGTTATGCCCCCAGATCTCCGGGGCCGCATACGTCGGCGTCGCGCAGTTGAGGCGGATGTGCCGCCCCGAGAGGCCGAAGTCCACGAGCACCGCTTCGCCGCTCGGACGGAGCACGACGTTGCCCGGCTTCACGTCGAGATGTCCGGTCTCGACCTCGTGCATCGCGGCGAGCCCCGCGAGCACGCCGT